>DATKDL010000149.1:0-8660 GCA_035512695.1 Anaerolineales bacterium
AGCCGGTTTCCGTCTCCAGGCCCAAAGACCGACTCGAAAATATAATACGCACCGCCCGTTTGCCTACCGGTCAGTTTATTCATCACGGATCTGAATTCCAGCATCTTCCCCGCGCCAAAAGGAACGATGACGGGTTGTTGAACTTGAGATTTCACAAGCACTCCTTTTCAGCCGACGTGAACAAGTCATGGATCGCGAAATCGCGAGGCAGGAAGGTGAGGTCTCAATTCTGAGTCGATCTTCTCAAACCGCCTCAATATCCACGCAGCGAACCCATCCCTCCGCATCGCGAACCAACGGCTCTGCGCCGATTCTGGCCACCACCAGGGCCATGTCTCCGGAGACCTTCTGCAGCCGCATCTGGGTCCCGGCCGGCAGCCTGCCATCCGGATGAATGGTCGCCGGCGGACCGGCGTCCCGGCCGGACAGGATCTGGAACAGCACGGCGTTGTCGCGATCGATCTTCGTGACCTCCGTCAGCACGCGGATGTTAGCCCGGTCCATCCAGCCCTCCGCCCTGGTGCCGGATTTTAGCTTGATCCGCCACCAGGGGTTGGTCTGCTCGAACACTCTGACGAGCTTGCCTTTCGTCGCCCCGGCGCCTTGCACGACGGGATGGTTGGTTATCGGCTTGCGCCCCTCCCGATTAACGTAGAAGTCGATCCGATCGACGCCTTCCGGGGGCGCAGCCCGGAACCCCTCGATCCTGGCGTCCGGGCGCCCGTAAATGGCCTGCCGAAACTCACGCATGTGCGGCTCGAAAAGTGGACCGGGATCCAGGCGGTTCAGGAAATTGACCTGATCGTGGCCGATGATGTCCTCCAGCCCGAACGCGGCGACCAGCGCTCTCGCGACAGCAAAGGCGGCGTCCACCTGCTGCTGCGGGAAGCGCTCCCATTGCTTCTCGCGGAAGTCCTTTGGGTGGCGGGCCGCAGCGGTTCTCTCTTCCGGGATGATGACGCCTTTGCGCTGCCAGTGCAGCCCGTCCCGCGTGCGCCTCAGAAAACCGGCGTTGTCCAGCTCGATCCCGATCGTGAACGCGTTCAGGCCGCTTTGTTTCTCCCAGAAGCTCGTGCCCGCATGGAAGGCCGCCCGGTCGAACGGGACCATCTGGATCACCCGCCCGTCGCGGCCGATGATCAGATGGATGGATGTGCCCTCGTCGGCGTTCGTAAACGTGTTGATGGCCTGGTTCACCTGGGTCCCGGTGGTGAAATGCATGAGCAGGTACCTGGGTCTGTTGGAACCCGGCCGGTTGTTGAAGTTCTTGAGGTGGGCCTGGATGAAGGTGTACTTCCGGCCGTCCTCCGTCGTCAGCAGCTGATCTCTGACCACCGGCCTGGCGTCGCCGATCGTGATGGAGGCGGATTTCACCCAGCCTTTGAGCCAGCGAACGGCGCTTCCCGCGACGGTTTCCGGACCGTTCTGCCCGGCGTCAACCACCTCGACCAGCGACCAGCCGGGTTCCTCGCCAACGTTCACCACGAGGACCCCGGCCTGGACGGACTGTGGAGCGATGAAGGGCGCCGCCTCCGCCGGGCGGTGGCGCAGCTGGATGACCTCCGCCGTTTTCTCCAGGACCCGCAGCTCGACGTCCAGGTTCGGACGGGCTGCCTTCAAAGCCTCGAAGAACAGGTAGCGTGGGAAAGAAGGACCCGGATTGAGAGAGAGGGGCCGCAGCTGGTCGTACGCCCGGACGGCCTTGAGACCGAAGTGGTCGATCAGGGTCAAAGCGATTTCGCTCAGCAGGTCCAGCTGGACCTGCGGGTAGGTCGCCCACCAGCGGAATCGGTTGCCGAACTCGGCGAAGGCGCTCAGGTACTCTCCCGGCGCGGCGGCGTTCATCCGTTCGAAGCGCCCGCGATGCATGACCGGCATCACGAGACTGCCGGGATTGATCAGGCCGATCGTAATCGCCCCGCGGTTGAAACTTTCCGCCGTCCCGGCCCGGCGGCTGAACGGGACGCGCTGGACGACTTCGCCAGCGTCACGGCCGATGACGAGATGGGCCAACGGTGTTCCCTGGGAGTCGACAAAGCCATGGGTCAAGTGAGGATTGCGCGCCTCGATCCGGCGGACGATCAGCGTATCCATGCCAGAGATCTGTCTACTCGTCCGCCGGCCTGGCGGCGGCTCGAATGTGATTGCGGGGCCGGTAAGGGAGGCGAGGAGGTTGTTGGTGATCTCCATGGTGAAAGATAATGATACTCTCAAGAAAGAAGGTGGGCAACGGGACGATTCAGCATCCGGCGAAGATTTGGCGATCGGGCTGAGATGCTATACTTTTTTCTGCTTTGCCAGAGAGAGTCGTCAACGTTGGATTTGTCTCAATCTAAGACCGACACACGTCATCAATGTCCGTATCAAAGAATCCGCCGCCCGTCGAAGTGCCCGAACTGACCGAGGACCGTCTGCGTGCGTTGAAAGAACTCATCCCCGAAGCCTTCAGCGAGGGCAAAATCGACTTCGACAAGCTCCGTGCGGCGCTGGGCGACCTGGTGGAGGGGTCCCCCGAGCGCTACACCTTCGGTTGGGCCGGCAAGCGCGATGCCCACGGGGAGCCGTCCGGGGAGCCGCGGGTCTACCTGGTGGCGGAGACCAAGGCTTCGCTCGCCCGCGAGCAGCTGCGGCCCGCCGAGGCCGGCAAGATCGAATGTGGGAAACGGCATTTCCGGGAGGCGCTCGGCGTGCGGTATCAGGTCGTGATCGGCGTGGGTGAAATCGTATCTCGATGGGATGGGGATGGCTGAGCAGTCAATCGTCGAAATGAACTTTTTCCACCTTCCCGTCGTGGGTGAACTTGATCAGTGATTCTCCACCGGGCCGGTGGGAGCGGATGAGATTCGCAAACATTTCCACCTCCCCGGGCTTTGGCTCCCAGCTGAGCAGATCGCCGTGCTCCGCGCTGACGGGTTCCTTATCAAGAGCCCGCCTGATACCCTCTTCCAGGTCCTCGAATCGGACGTTCTTCCCGGATCCGCCGCGCCGGATTTCGAACAGGTCGTAATCCCCGGTGAACGCCTTCCCGGTCTTGGGATCGTGAATGACTTTCCCCCGCAGTTCGACGATCCCTTCATCGCTCAGCTTTCCAACGGTCTCCTTCATCGTCTGCCATTCTTTCATCCGGGTATGGTAGCGCTTCGCGATTGCCAGGGCCTTCTTCCGACTCATTTTCATGATGTTGTCCGGCAGCCTGGGCTCGAAGAAACCGACCTTGCCGACGTCATCCGCGCTTGCGCCGAGATGGATGTCGAGCTCATTGACGGTCTTCATCTTTAATTCTTTGATCTTCCCGGGATGTCCCAATTCTCGAAGCCGCACGACCGCTTCATCCACAGGGCGAAATATGATCTCCAGGTTGTGTTCCATCGCAATTTTCCGGACGAGTTGAATCGCAGCTTCGGACATCCCGCCTTTTGAACCGGCGGCGGTGGCCTGTGCCTTCAAAAAGCGCAGCAGGGCGGCTGCCTTTCCGGCTGCGCTTCGCAGCCTGGCCGGAATGTTCTTCACACCGGCGGCCCCGGATCTGGCTGCCTTACCGAGCATATAGAGGTTGGCCGATTCCCGGCCGACCGCCTCCCAATCGTCATTCTTGATCGCTTTCCAGGTGCGCTCCGGGGTCTCGATGACGCCTTCCCCCATGGCGACGAGCACATCCCAGGTTCCCATGCCGGTTTTATCAACCGTTTTGGCCAGGTCACTGTACAGTTCCGGCTCCCAGCTCTCCCCGCCCATCACCCGGTAGCCGGCATATGTGATAATTTTGGCGACGTCGACGGCCTGCTTTCCCGTTTCGATGAACGCGTCCAGGATCCCGGTGATCACACCCCTGGCGAAATCGTTCCCTTTCTCCAGAAAGCCCTTTTCATCCCTTTTCCGGCTGAGGGCCGCCGAGTGAGCATCTCCCAGCTTCTGCTCGAAATATGAGAACGTGTTCCGGTCTTTCGGGTCCGGCGCTTCCAAAGCGAGCTTGCGGAGGCGCTCCCTTTCTCCGAGGACCCGTGCATCCCATCCGGAGATCATGGCGTTCGGATCTTCACCCGATGCGCGGAGATCCCCGACGACGTCGAGCATTTCCTGCAGCTGCCGGTACCGCTCCCGCGCAGCGCGGACCTCACCCCGCCAGATATATTCGCCGGAGGACAGAACGGTTTCCAGGTCCGAAAAATCCTTGAGGACACGGACCGATTCGTCGATTTGGCTCATCCTGTGTTTCGTTTTCGAAGCCGCCTGACCGAGAAATTCGTACGCGTAGAAATCTGCCAGGTCCGGTGCGGATAAAAGGTTGGCCATTTCCGCTGAGGTCAGGTCTTTGACCTGCTCCCAGGCTGCGCCGGCCGGGATGCTGACGTCGTAGATCCTGTTTATCAAATCGTCATATGCATGCCGGGTCTGATCGATCGTTTCGTCGGATTTCATCGTATCCAACTGGTTTTGGAGCGCATCGCTTTCCGCATACCAGTTAGCCCTGGTGGAATCCCAGGCTCCGGAGTTGTCCTGGGCCAGTTTCAGTTTTAATCGCAGGTCTCTCAATTTGAAATCCAGCACTCCCCATTCTTCCTGTACGGCCGGGCTGGATTTCCCCACAGGATCTTCGCCGGCCTGCTCCTCGGAGTCGATTTCCGGGAGCCGGGGGCGCTTTCGCTCGGAATTTTTCTGCCTTGCAACCATGCCTGCGAGATTCTGGTTTCCCCCGATATCCGCGATATTCTTTGCGAGGTCCCTTTTAATCGTCGGTGGAATCCGATCGTCATCCAGAGAACCGGACAACCCTTCATAATCGATCGCGGCCGTTTCGGAACGAAGCGATCCTTTCGGACGGGAACGCTTCCCTTCTTGGGACACCGCGGATGTCTTTTGCGGGTTTTTCTTATGGGTTTTTTTGCCGGCCGATTTATTCATTGCCACTTCCGCCCCCCCACATCACCGCCCGTGTTTTGGGACGGTCCTGCAGTCACCTGTTCGCCTCGACGGGGATCGAACAAAAAAGGCCGAGGACTTACCAGTATAGCATCGATCTTGCTATTGCTTCTCCATCACCCCCGCCGAGCCTCAGTTTTCATGGCAACATCAGTATAATACCCGCTAGAAAATGTCGATTGAAAACGCCTCCACCCACATTCCAATCGTGGCTAAAAAAGATGTGAAAGTGTGACTCGCTGCATATGAACCCTGATGACATTACCACCCTGATCCGTTTCAACTTCTGGGCCGACGATCGTCTGATCCGGGCTTGCGAACGGCTACCATGGGATGAGTTTGCGCGACCGATCACCCCGGATCCGGGCTGGGGAAGCCTGCTGGGGGTGCTGGTCCATATCCTGGATACGGAGTTCGGTTGGCGTGGGGTCCTGCAAGCCCGGGATGACGACAAGATATTGGCGGAGTCAGACTTCAGCGACATGGCCGCCTTGCGGGCGCGCTGGGACGTAGAAAAAGCGGCCTGGCTGGATTTTGTGGACGGGTTGACCGGCGCGGACCTCGAAAAAGCCTATCGGGGTGAGTTGGACGATGGCCCCAACGTATGGCAGGTGATCGTACATGTGATCACACACGGCATCCAGCACCGGTCTGAAGCCGCCATGGTGTTAACCGGGTATGGCCATTCCCCCGGCGAGCTGGATTTTGCCGTGTTTATGCAGGAGAATCTCGCCTGATTGGGAGATGGACCCGGATGAAACCCGCCCCTGCGGTCAGCTCCAGTACGGTGTTTACATTTCATTTTGCAAAGACCGAGATCGGCATAACGGTCAGGGCGCTTTTTCGCCCGCCGACCGGGCAGCAGATCCCCGGCCTCAACCACGCAGAGTGTATGACGAGGATGACACTCGGTGCTCCGATCCTGTCACCTGGACGGATGCAGCTCCGCCACCTGGCGATGTTCGCAGCGTGGGAGAGCCATGTCGCGATCGACGAGTTCCACGCCGGTACGCGGCTTGGTCGTGCGCTGGCCACCGGCTGGCATGTCCGAATGGCGTTCCAGCGCCGCTGGGGTCATGTCCGGGAGTTTGACGGACTTCCGGAAAGCGTTGGAGAACAGGATCCAGAAGCACCCGTGGTCGCGGTGACCCTCGCCCGGATGAAGCTGCCGCAAGTCCCGCGCTTCATTCGTTGGGGTAGACCGGTCGAAGAACTTGTCCGCGATCACCCGGGCAAGACGCTGGCGATCGCGGCAATGAGGCTGCCTCGCACGGTCTCGACCTTTTCGGTCTGGACATCCTTACGGGAAATGGTCGACATGGTCCGTGGACACAGTGACGTGCCTCGGCCTGAGCGTCACGCTGCCGCAATGACCGAGCGCCGGCGAAAGGATTTTCACTTCGAGTTCACGACTCTTCGCTTCAGGCCGATCGCAGCGTACGGGAAGTTCGAGGGCGCAGCAATATCGTTCCATTCTGACACGCAGGGTGACGACGCATGCCGGATACAACCATGATAATAAAAACCGCTGTTGGGGAACCAAATATCGCCTTCATCAAATACTGGGGGAATCGCGACCATGGCTTGAGAATCCCCTCCAACGGATCCATCTCGATGAACCTGGCCGGTCTCGAAACGCGCACCACCGTCCGCTTCGACCCGGACCTGCCGGCAGATCTACTGACTCTCAACGACAGCCCCGCCCCAGCGCCGGCGCTAACCCGCGTCTCGAACATGCTGGACCGGGTCCGGGTGATGGCGGGGATCGATGCCCGCGCCGCCGTCGTCTCGGCCAACAACTTCCCCACCGGCGCCGGGATCGCCTCCTCTGCCTCCGCCTTCGCGGCCCTGGCGCTGGCCGCCTCCAAAGCCGCCGGTCTGGACCTCGACGAACCGGCCCTCTCCCGCCTGGCCCGCACCGGCTCCGGCTCCGCCTGCCGTTCGATCCCGGGCGGTTTTGTCGAATGGCGAGCGGGCGCCTCACATGAAGACTCATTCGCCTACAGCTTCGCGCCCGCCAATCACTGGGACCTGGTCGACTGCGTCGCCGTCGTCAGCAGCATCCACAAGGCCACCGGCTCGACCGAAGGCCATGCCGCCGCGGACACCAGCCCGCTCCAGGCCGCCCGCGTCCTCGACGCGCCACGCCGGCTTGAAGTCTGCCGCCGCGCCATCCTCGACCGGGATTTTCCCGCCTTCGCCGCCATCGTCGAGCAGGACAGCCACCTGATGCACGCCGTCATGATGACCGGCTCGCCCGCGCTGCTCTACTGGCAGCCTGCCACTCTCGCCGTCCTGCAAGCCGTCCGCCTGTGGCGCACGGAAGGCCTCTCCGCCTGCTCCACGATCGACGCCGGCCCGAACGTCCACGTGATCTGCACCGCCGCCGACGCCGGGGCGATCGAAGCCCGCCTCCGGGCGCTCCCAGGCGTGCAGGACGTCCTCACAGCGAAGCCCGGAGGGCCCGCGATGTTGGTAGAGCGAGAGCGAATGGGCGAATAGGCGAATGGGCGAATGGGCGAATGGGCGAATGGGCGATCGGTTTTCGCCCATTCGCCCATTCGCCCATTCGCTTACTTTCTTCTAACACGACCCTCCCCCCAGACAGGATATAATTCAAAACCTATGAACATCTCCACCCTCCTGATCTTCATCGGCTCGATCGTGCTGCTGATCATCATCCACGAACTCGGCCATTTTCTGGCAGCCAAGCTGTTCAAGGTCGAGGTCGAAGAGTTCGGGATCGGTTTCCCGCCGCGGGCGCTCAAACTTTTCACCTGGGGCGAGACGCTGTTCTCGCTCAACTGGATCCCGTTGGGCGGTTTCGTCCGGCCGAAGGGGGAGAACAACCCGGAGATCGAGGGCGGCCTGGCCGCCGCCAACCCCTGGGTGCGGATCGCCGTATTCGCCGCCGGCCCGATCGCCAACCTCGTCACCGCCGTCCTCCTTTACACGCTGATCTTCGCCCGCGCCGGTCTCCCCGACGATTCGACCACCTTCATCACCGCCATCAGTCCGGATTCGCCCGCCGAAGCCGCCGGCCTGATGCCCGGCGACCAGCTCGTCAGCGTGGCCGGCATCCCGATCGACTCGTCCGAAGCCCTGCACGAAACGATCCAGGCCAGCCTCGGTCTACCGACGACGATCGTCGTTCTCCGGGACGGCGAGACGGTCACGATGGAAGTGGTCCCCAGGGTGGACCCACCGCCGGGGGACGGAGCCGTCGGCTTCACGTTTACACATCCGCGCGTCTCGATCCCATTGGGTGAGTCCGTCCTCCTTGGAGCTCAGACGGCCTATTTCCAGGTCCGCGAACTCGTCCTGCTGCCCTCCCGCCTGATCGCCGGAGAGATCGCCCCGGAGGAAGCCCGGCTGGTCGGGTTCACGACGATGGGGCGCATGTTCGATATGGCGCGCGAATCCGAGGCCGGCTCCGGGATGCCGGCCGGGACCAACACTTTCGCATTCTTCGCCTACATCTCCCTCTCGCTGGGCATCCTGAACCTTTTCCCGATCCCGGCCGTCGACGGCGGGCGGATCCTCTTCACCCTGCCCGAGATCCTGTTCAACCGCCGCATCCCGACGCGGTTCGAGAACGTCGTCAACGCGGTCAGCTTCCTGCTGCTGCTCTTGCTGCTGATCTACGTCAACATCCAGGATATCGTCAATCCGGTCGACCTGACACCGTGAAGCGATAAAAAGTACGGGGATGCCGGCCCGGCGGTGTAACCGCCGGGCCG
>DATKDL010000150.1:0-1166 GCA_035512695.1 Anaerolineales bacterium
CCCCGACCACGGCCGCGCCGAAGCCGAGGTCGAACAGGCTCTCCGTCATCGATGGAACCAGAGAAACGACGCGTTGGGGAGGGGTTTCGTTGATCATGATAAAAATTTGAAGCGTGGGGTACGTACGCACCCCACGCTTCAGATTTTTACCTCAAAAACTCCGCCGCCGCGCTGGCCATCAGACCGGCAGCGCGGGGCAGGGTCCGTTCGTCGATATCGAAATCGGGGTGGTGGTGCGGGGCGTCCAGGCCGAGCTCGCCGTTGGCGGAGCCGACGAAAAAGTAGCACCCGGGGATATCTTCCATCATGAAACCCATGTCCTCGCTGCCCATCGTCCGTTCCTCGATGTCCAGCGTCTCCGCCGGAAGCACCCGCCGAACGACATCCTGGACCCGACCGGCGATCTCCGGGTGGTTGCGGACGACCGGGGTGACCCCACTTACCGTGACCGTGGCCGAGCAGCCCAGCGCCGAGGCGATCCCCCCAGCCACCTCGTGCAGCCGTTTCAGGATCATCTCCCGGGTCTCGGGCTTGTATGTCCGGATCGTCCCACCGATCCGGACCGACATCGGGATCACGTTGAAGGCGTCGCCGCCGTGGATCTGGGTCACGCTCAGGACGGCGGTGTCGAGCGGGTTGACATTGCGGGCGACGATCGTCTGCAGCGCGCTGACGATCTGGGATGCGGCGATGACCGGGTCCCGCCCCACCTGCGGCTGGGCCCCGTGACAACCTTTCCCGGCCACCTCGATCTCGAACACCTCGGCGGCCGACATGGCCGGGCCGTTGGTGACGCCGATCCAGCCGTAGGGCTTGTCGTTCCAGACGTGCAGCGCCAGCGACAGGTCCGGCCGCGGGTTGTCGAGCACGCCTTCCTGGACCATCCGTTCCGCCCCGCCGCCGCCTTCTTCCGCAGGTTGGAATACCAGCTTGGCGGTCCCGGCCAGCTCGTCCCGGTGGGCGTGCAGAAGCCGGGCCACCGTGAGGCCGATGCTGGTGTGGGCGTCGTGCCCGCAGGCGTGCATGACCCCGTCGTTGACCGAGGCGTATTCGGCTCCGGTCGTCTCACGGATCGGGAGGGCGTCCATATCGAAGCGCATCAGGACGACCGGGCCGGGCTGCCCGCCCTCCAGCAGGGCGACGACCCCGGTCTCGGCGATCCCGGT
>DATKDL010000151.1:0-11122 GCA_035512695.1 Anaerolineales bacterium
GCCTGAGCCGAGCCGATCAGCTGTTGCTGACCCTGATGTATTGGAGAGAATACCGCACCCAATTTCATATTGCCCAAGCCTATGGGGTCAGCGAGTCGACGGTGTGCCGCACGATCCAGAAAACCGAGGACGCCCTGATCCAAAGCGGTCAATTCAGTTTGCCCGGTAAGAAGGCTTTGCAGCCGAGTGATACCGTGATCGAGATCATCCTGGTGGATGCCACCGAGCAACCGATCGAGCGTCCGAAAAAAAACAGCGCCGACATTACAGTGGAAAGAAAAAGCGGCACACGCAGAAAGCCCAGGTAACGGTCAATCAGCGCAGCCTGGAAATCGTGGCCACCGATTTTTGTGAAGGCAGCCGGCATGATTTTCGTTTGTTCAAGGAGAGTGAGACGGCCATGGCAGCCCACATTCGTTGCTTTGCCGATACCGGTTATCTGGGGATCGACAAGCTGCACGCCAACAGCCAGATCCCGGCGAAGAACTCGAAGCTGCACAAATTGACGCCGGAACAGAAACGGATCAATCGGGAACTGGCTCGCCAACGGATTTACTGTGAACATGTCATCGGGCGTTTGAAAGTTTTTCGCATCCTGAGTGAACGTTATCGCAATCGGCGCAAGCGCTTCGGATTGCGTTTCAACCTGATCGCTGCGATTTACAACCTCGAGCTTCAGGCCAGATCATGACTTATGCAAGAGGTCTACTGATTAAAAAACCCTCAACACCCCCCCCACCAGGGCGATCTGTCCGAGGTGATAGGTCGCCCGGATTGCGAATCGGGCCGCGGGCGTGGGCTGCACGAACCGGTTCCAGCCCAATAGGATATCGGAGACCCCCAGCATCACGGCACCCCCGGCACCGAGCAGGGCGGGGACGGGCGGCCAGGCCGGGTTCGCCAGCGTCGAGAGACCCGAAAACATCGTCCCGCTCAGGGCCAGCGTGTAAAAGAGCACCGGGAGGCGCAGCTCCTGGCGGCCCGCGGCGTTCAGACCGGCGGAGATCCTTCCGTACACCCGCACCGCGGGCAGGGCGACGACGAGGGCGAACAGGGCGGTCGAAAAATTGAGCGGAGGCGGGACGGCGTTCAGACCGGTGATGTAGGCAACGTGGGCGAGCAGGAAAACCCCCAACGCCGGCCCGAGCCGGTCGAGTGCCGGGAGCAGGAATACGTCCCCGATCAGGCTCAGGGCCACCCCTGCAAAAAACCAAGCCACCGGTGTGCCGAAAACGGGCCCGTTCGCCAGCATCCAGGCCAGGACACCGAACATGACGGCCGGCTTTGTGATCGGCTCCAGGCGGTTCCAGCCGAACCGCAGCGCAAGCCAATCCAGCGCTGCCAGCCCGAGCGGGAGCCAGGCCACGCTCATTTTGAAAAACCGAATTTGTCGAGCGTGCCCGGATCGCCGCGCCAGTTCTTGCGAACTTTGACGCGCAGCTGCAGGTGAACCTTGCGACCGCTCATCGCCTCGACCTCTTTTCGAGCGTGCGTTCCGATCCGCTTGAGCATCTCCCCGCCGGCGCCGACCACGATCCCGACCTGTGAGTCGCGCTCGACAAACAGGGTCGCCTCGATATAGGCTCCGGTGTCCCCACGCTCTTTGAACTGGTCGATCCGCACCGCCATGCTGTGCGGGACCTCATCCCGCAGGTTCAGCAAGGCCGCTTCCCGAATCAGATCGGCGGTGATCTCACGCTCGAAAAGGTCGGTCACCTGGTCGGCCGGAAAAAACGGCGGGCCTTCCGGAAGCGCGGCGAAAATCGCCGCGACCAGGTCTTCCAGATGGTCCCCTCGCAACGCCGAAATGCGGAGCGAATCGATCTCCGGAAAAATGCCGGTGAAATCGCGGATATGCTCCTCGAGGGTCTCCGGGCTGGCCTGGTCGATCTTGTTGAAGACCAGCAGCTTGTGGACGGTACCGGCGTGTTCGGCGATTGCGGCGGCCAATCGCCGGTCGTCTTCGTCCGGTGGGCGGGCGGCGTCGATCAGGATCAGGACCAGGTCGGCGTCTTCGAGGGCTGCGGCGGCTTCCGCGTTCATCCGCTCGCCGAGCAGGTGGAAAGCCTGGTGGATGCCGGGGGTGTCGATAAAGATCGCCTGCGAGCGGGAGCGGGTCAGGATCCCGAGCTGCTGTTTGCGGGTGGTCTGCGGCCGGTACGTGACGGCGGCGATCTTCTGGCCCAGCAGGGCGTTCAGCAGGGTCGATTTGCCGACGTTGGGTTTGCCGGCGATGGCGACGTAGCCGGTCCGCTCGGGACCGGCGGAAGGGTCATTAAGGGTTTCTTGCATCGGCAACCATTATAATTGCGGGCGACCGGTTTTGAACCCGGAACCGATCGAAAATCCTTGCCGGTGAAAGTGAAAAATCATCCATGAAAATTCAAGCGTTTCTGATCGCCATCGCCTTCGTCTTTCTGTCGCTGACTTCCTGCAGCGGCGCCGGTTCCGAGACCATCCACGTCAGCATGCGCGATTTCAGCTTCACGCCTGATCGTTTCACGGTCCGGGCCGGCACGACCGTGACCCTGACGATCAGGAACCTCGGTGCGCTTGACCACAATTTCCATATTATGGACCTGGGTTACTTCGTGGAGGGGCCCTGGAGCGGCACGGATGAAACCGGAGTTTATCAGTCGCACAGCGATCTTCCGGGTGGGGAAGTGAGCACCACGTCTTTCATCGCCCCCAACACGCCCGGGGAATACCAGATCCTGTGCTCGATCCCGTCGCATCTCGAACTCGGGATGCAAGCGACCTTGACGGTTACGGAGTGAGGGCGAAAAAGCGAATGGGCGAATAGGCGAATAGCGCTTATTCGCCCATTCGCTTTTTCGCCCATTCGAGTATTCCTCCACCCCACCTGTAAGCCGCATTCTGTAACAGCCCCGAAGGGCTGCCGGTGGCCATCTGTCTGGGACGCACCTCTCGGTGAGCCTCGTGCAGCCTACCCGGGTCTCAAACGGTGCGGGCAGCACCTCGACCCTGCTTGGCCTTGCTCCCGGCGGGGGTTGCCTGGCCGCAGGCATTGCTGCCTGCGCCGGTGGTCTCTTACACCACCTTTTCACTCTGACCGCCCGCCAAAGCGGACGGCGATCTGTTTCTGTGGCCCTGCTCCCGCAGCAGCGGCAAAAGCCGCCGCCACGCCGGGTGTTACCCGGCGCCGCGCCCTGTGGAGTGCGGACTTTCCTCCAGGCGGACAAACCGCCCAGCGGCCACCCGGTGGGGTGGAGGAGGGGAATCATAACCGGGGAGGGGGAGGGAGTCAACGAATGGGCTAACAGCTGTTTTCTACCCCTTGTCCGGGAGCTTGATTTAAGATATACTATTCTTTCGCCTCGCGCCGGAGGACTTTATTCATTTAACACGCGCGGCGCTATGTCAGCCGAGTACACCCATACCTGGAGACTGTTTAGATGGCAACTGCCCTGCCCACGAAATCCTATTCCCGTATTTCCATTTCCCTGCCGCTGCCGAACCTGATCGAGGTCCAGCTCGAATCGTTCGAGCGCCTCAAGCGGGAGGGCCTGGCCGACCTGTTCCACGAGATCTCCCCGATCGAATCCTATAACAAGGGGATGAAGCTGTACTTCCCGAGCCGCGACCCGGAAGTCGAACAGTGGGGTTTGACGTACTGGTTCGGCGATCCCAAAAACACGATCGAAGAATGCGTCGAGCGCGACCTGACTTATGCCTCCCCGATGTACGTGTCCGTGCTACTGGCCGGGTCGGATATTCCCGAGCCCGTCAAGCAGGACATCTTTCTGGGCGATTTCCCGGAGATGACGGAGAAAGGCACCTTCATTATTAACGGCACCGAACGGGTCGTCGTCTCGCAGCTGATCCGCTCCCCGGGCGTCTATTTCGAAAGCCCCCTCGACCGCTCGACCGGCCGGCCGCTGGCCACCGCCAAGCTGATCCCGGATCGGGGCGCATGGATGGAGTTCGAGACCCGCAAGACCGAATACCTGACCCTCAAATTCAATCGCAAACGCACCATCCCGGTGACCATCTTCCTGCGCGCCCTGGCCGCCGTCGACGACCGCACTTCCGACCAGCAGCTGGTCGAAGGCACCGACGAGGAGATCCTGCGGCTGTTTGAAGACATCGATAACAACCCGGACCGGATGTTCATCCCCACAACGCTCCGCCAGGAGCCGGACTGGGATCTCTCGACCGGCCACTCCGTCGCCGAAGCGGCCTTGATCGAGTTCTTCAAGCGCATGCGCCCGGGCGACCCGGCCACGCTGGACAACGCCCGCGAGTTCCTCGAGGAGCAGCTCTTCGACCGTCGGCATTACGACCTCGAACGGGTCGGGCGCTACAAGCTCAACCAGAAACTGGAGCTCCAGGACACGATCGCGCTCTCGCACCGCACGATCACCAAGTGGGACATCATCAAGCTCGTGCGCCGGATGATCAACATCAATAACGGCGTCGAGCCGGCCGACGACGTCGACCACCTCGGCAACCGCCGAGTCAAGACCGTCGGTGAGCTGGTCCAGAACAAGCTCCGCATCGGTCTGCGCCGGATGGAGCGGGTTATTAAAGAAAGGATGTCGATCCGAGACCAGGACCAGATCTCCCCGATCACCCTGATCAACATCCGCCCGGTCGTCGCCGCGTTGCGGGAGTTCTACGGCTCCAGCCAGCTCTCACAGTTCATGGACCAGACCAACCCGCTGGCCGAGTTGCGCCACAAGCGCACCCTGTCTGCGCTGGGACCGGGCGGTTTGCGCCGCGAGCGGGCCGGCTTCGACGTCCGCGACGTCCATCACTCGCACTACGGACGCATCTGCCCGATCGAGACCCCGGAGGGTCCAAACATCGGTTTGATCGGCCGATTGGCCTCCTTCGCGCAGGTCAACGAGTATGGATTTATCGAAACGCCTTACCGCCGGGTCCTTCGCTCGCTGAGAAACAACGATTCCCGGCTGATCGGCCGAGCCCTGCGCGAGGATGTCACCGATGAGAAAGGCAAGGCGATCGCCAAGTTGGATGAGCGCGTCACCGAGAAGATGGCCGAGGCGATCGCAAAGCTGCCGCTCCGGCAGATCCTGGTCCGGCCATTTGTCTCGGACGATGTGGCCTATCTCTCCGCCGATGCGGAGGATAAGTTCTACATCGCCCAGGCCAACACCCCGCTGACGGACGAAAAGGAATTCCTCCGCAACCGGGTGTCCTGCCGGTACCACTCCGATTTCATGTTCACCCAGCCGGCCAATATCGATTACATGGATGTCGCCCCGCACCAGGTCGTCGGGATCTCGGCCTCGCTGATCCCTTTCCTGGAGCATGACGACGCCAACCGGGCCCTGATGGGCTCGAACATGCAGGCCCAGGCCGTCCCGCTCGTCCTGCCGCATGTCCCGGTCGTGTCGACCGGAATGGAATACTTTGCCGCGATCGACTCGGGCCAGGTGGTCGTCGCGGAGGATGACGGGGAGGTGTCATCGGTCAGCGGTGAATCCATCGTCGTCCGTCACAAGGACAAGACCACCCGGACCTACAATCTGCGCAAATACCAGCGTTCCAACCAGAGCACCTGCATCGACCAGCGCCCGGCTGTGGTCAAGGGCCAGAAGATCAAACGCGGCGATATCATCGCCGACTCGTCTTCGACCGAGGGCGGCGAACTGGCGCTGGGGCAGAACGTCGTCATCGCCTTCCTCTCCTGGGAGGGCGGCAACTTCGAGGACGCAATCCTGATCTCCGAGCAGCTCGTACAGGATGATGCCTTCACGTCGATCCACATCGAGAAGCACGAGATCGAAGCGCGCGACACCCGCCTGGGGCCGGAGGAGATCACCCGCGACATCCCCAACGTCGGCGAGGAGGCCGTCAAGGACCTCGACGAGATGGGGATCATCCGGGTCGGCGCCGAGGTCGGTCCGAGCGATATCCTGGTCGGCAAAATCACGCCCAAGGGCGAGAAGGAATTGACCCCCGAGGAGCGGCTCCTGCGGGCCATCTTCGGCGAGAAATCGCGCGACGTGAAGGACACGTCGCTCAAGATGCCGCACGGCGAGCGCGGCAAGGTGGTCGACGTCCAGGTCTTCACCCGCGAGGAGAACACCGACCTGGCCGCCGGCGTGGACACGATGGTCCGCGTCTATGTCGCCCAGCGCCGCAAGGTGACTGCCGGCGATAAAATGGCCGGCCGCCACGGCAACAAGGGCGTTATCTCCAAGGTCATCCCGGTCGAGGACATGCCGTACCTGGATGACGGGACGCCCGTCGGGATCATCCTGAACCCGCTTGGGGTTCCGGGCCGGATGAACATCGGCCAGGTGCTCGAGACGCATCTCGGCTGGGCGGCCCGCGAGCTCGGTTTCCGGGCGATCAACCCGGTCTTCGACGGCGCCAATGAGTTCGAGATCGAGGCCGAGCTGGCCCGGGCCTGGCTGATCAAGCAGGCCTGGCAGGTGGTCGGTGAGCAAGCCTGGGAGTGGATCCGGTCTCTGGAGTACGATCCCGAATCCCTCCGGGACGATGACGAAGTCCGCATCCTTTACCTGTCGGAATGGCTGGGAGAGCGCGGCTACGACGTTTACCAGTTGGTCTCCGACCGGAACTACGCGCGCCGCTCGGTGCTGCAGGAATGGCTGCGCGAGCAGGGTTACGATCCGGAAACGATCCTGTTCTTCACGGATGTCGGCGCCCGCAGTGATAACAACCGCGCGGTGGTGGATGAGAACGCGATCCTGGCCTGTCTGAAGCTCTGGATGGAGAGCGTCGCGCCAAAGACGAAAGTGAAAACCGGCGATCTGGACGCGGTCCGGGAGCAGGCCATCGAGATCATGCTCAAGACCGGGAAGCCGGTACCGACGCTCGGAAAGCAGCAGCTGCGGGACGGGAAATCCGGGGAGGCGTATGATCAGCCGGTGACGGTCGGCGTGATGACGATGCTCAAGCTCCACCACCTGGTGGAGGACAAGGTACACGCTCGTTCGACGGGCCCGTACAGCCTGGTCACCCAGCAACCGCTGGGCGGGAAGGCGCAGTTCGGCGGGCAGCGGTTCGGCGAGATGGAGGTCTGGGCGCTGGAGGCTTACGGGGCAGCCTACACCCTGCAGGAGATGCTGACGGTCAAATCCGACGACGTCCCCGGGCGGGTCAAGACCTACGAGGCGATAGTCAAAGGGGAACCGATCGAGGAGCCGGGCATCCCGGCGTCGTTCAAGGTGCTGGTCAAGGAGCTGCAGAGCCTGGGCCTCTCGGTGGAAGCCGTGACGGACAATGGCCTGGTGCGGTTCGGGAAGGAAGAGCAGAAAGCCCGCCCGCCGCGGGTCGACACCGCGCTGCTTGAGCTCGGGCGGAATCTATAGACGTACAAGGTGCAAGGTGCAAAGTGCAACGCGAGGACATTTGAATTGCACCTTGCACCTTGCACTTGCACAAAAAGTGAAAAATCCCGCAAATTGACCTACCAAAAACCTTGACGGAGCTTTCTCGAAAGAGTAAAATTCTCTTTCGTCGCAATATTCAAGTCAGCCAGAGGACCGGCTGCAAATGAAACTGATCATCATATATGTGGCCTAACCGCTCGGACATAGCCAGGAAATTTCCTCAGGAGCGGGAGCAGTTGCGGGAACCCTGCGATGGTTTCAAACCTCCGCAGGGTTCCCGCAGCTACTCCCCACTCTGAGGAGTTCAACTGCCATTCCCCGAGAGTTTTGAATGAGGCCATCAGAAATGATGGTCTCATTTATTGGAGCAGAACGTGCCAACCATCAACCAGCTCGTCCGCAAAGGGCGGTCCAGCAAGAAGGTCAAAAGCACAGCGCCGGCGCTGCAGTACATCCTCAACTCGATGAAGCAGCGCCGCATCCGCCAGCCGAAGGGCGCGCCGCAAAAGCGGGGGGTCTGTACCGATGTCCGGACCATGACCCCCAAGAAGCCGAACTCCGCGCTGCGGAAGATCGCCCGCATCCGGCTGACCAACGGGATCGAGGTGACCGCCTATATCCCCGGGGAGGGCCATACCCTCCAGGAGCACTCGGTCGTCATGATCCGGGGTGGGAGGGTCAAGGACCTCCCGGGCGTTCGCTACCACGTCGTGCGAGGCACCCTCGACACGACGGGTGTGAACGACCGCAAGCAGGCGCGTTCGAAATACGGCACGAAACGGCCCAGGTAATCATGCATAATCGCCGGTTTTTCCGGCGATTGTGTTCGTAACAAAGACAGCGATTTTCTTAAAAATCGGAAACTCGAACGGGTTGTGGGAGGTACACACCCCCGCCCCCCGCTCGTTTTTCCGGATTATCGGAGCAAGGCATGTCACGCAGAAATCGACCGGAAAAACGCAAAGTCACGCCGGATGTGCGCCATAAGAGCGTCCAGGTCCAGTCATTTATCAACCGGATCATGAAGGACGGCAAGAAGAGCACAGCCGCCGGGCTGATTTACGACGCCTTCGATCTGATCGAAGCCCGCGCGAAAAAGCCGGCGATCGAGGTGTTCTCCGATGCGTTGAAGAACGTCTCCCCGGTCATGGAAGTCCGGCCTCGGCGAGTCGGCGGCGCGACGTACCAGGTACCGATGGAAGTCCCGTCGGCGCGGCAGTTCGCTTTGGCGACCCGCTGGCTGATCGCCTCCGCCCGTTCACGCTCCGGGCGCAGCTTCGCCGAGAAACTGGCCGGAGAGCTGATGGATGCGGCCAACAATACCGGTCCGTCCGTTCGTCGGAAAGAGGAAGCGCATCGCATGGCAGAGGCCAATCGGGCCTTCTCGCATTACCGTGTTTGAGGCTGTGAACCTTCACAGTTAATAAAATGGCTGAATTTTCAATCGACAAACTGCGCAATATCGGCATCATTGCCCATATCGACGCCGGCAAGACGACGACGACCGAACGGATCCTGTTCCACACGGGCAAGACCCACCGGATCGGCTCGGTCGACGACGGGACCACGGTCACCGACTGGATGGAACAGGAGCGTGAGCGCGGGATCACCATCGTCTCGGCGGCGGTGACGGCCGAATGGCGCGGTTATCAGATCAATGTGATCGATACCCCCGGGCATATCGACTTCACCGCCGAGGTCCAGCGCTCGCTGCGCGTCCTCGACGGGGGCGTCGTCGTCTTCGACGCCGTCCAGGGAGTCGAGCCGCAAAGCGAGACGGTCTGGCGCCAGGCCGATCGCTACAAGGTGCCGCGCATCTGCTTCATCAACAAGATGGATCGCGTCGGCGCTTCGTACACCCGGACGATCAAGATGATCCGCGACCGGCTCGGGGCCAACCCGCTGCCCGTCCAGCTTCCGATCGGCGAAGAGGCCAATTTCCAGGGAATGCTCGATCTGATCAGCGGAGAAGCCGTTATTTGGGAAGACTCGCTCGGCGCCGAACCCATTCGGATTGCGGTCCCAGCGGACCTGCAGGCTGATTACGAAGTTGCCCGCGAGGCGATGCTCGAGGGGATCGCGGAGAATGACGACGAGATCACCATCAAGTACCTGGATGGAGAGGAAATTTCAGCCGAGGAACTCAAGGCAGCCCTGCGGCGGATCGTCATCGCCGGGTCGGCGACCCCCGTTTTCTGCGGCTCATCGCTCAAGAATAAAGGCGTTCAGCCGCTGATCGATGCGATCGTGGACTTTCTCCCATCGCCGCTCGATGTGCCCCCGGTTGTGGGTTTCAACCCAAACAAACCGGAAGAGATGATCGAACGTCCTGCCCGGATGGATGCTCCGACCAGCGCCCTGGTCTTCAAGATTGTCAGCGACCCGTATGTCGGCCGCCTGTCTTATTTCCGGGTCTACTCCGGCGTGGTCAGCAAAGGCGCCACGCTTTACAACGCCACCGAGGGCCAGCGCGAACGCATCGGCCGGATCATCCGCATGTACGCCGACCGGCGCGAAGACGTGGACGAGATCAAGGCCGGCGACATCGGTGCGGTCCTGAGTCTCAAGCGCACTTTCACGGGCCACACGCTCTGCGATATGGCCAACCCGATCCTGCTGGAAAGCATCAGCTTTCCGGACCCGGTCATCTCGGTCGCCATCGAGCCCAAGACCAAAGCCGACCAGGACAAGATGGCACTCGCCCTGCAGAAACTGGCAGAAGAGGATCCGACCTTCCAGGTCAAGTCCGACGAGACGATCGGGCAGACGATCATATCCGGGATGGGCGAACTCCACCTGGAGGTCCTCGTCGACCGGATGAAGCGCGAGTATCGCGTCCAGGCCAATGTCGGCCGGCCGCGGGTGGCTTACCGAGAGACGATCACGCGGGCAGTCGAGCGGGCGGAGTACCGCTATATCAAACAGACCGGCGGCCGCGGACAGTACGGCCACGTCGTGCTCGAAGTCGAGCCGGCGGAACCGGGCAGTGGGATCACCTTCGAAAACAAGATCGTCGGCGGGGTCATCCCGAGAGAATACATCAACCCGATCGAGAAAGGCGTGCGCGAGACGGCGCAGGCCGGCGTCCTGGCCGGCTACCCGGTCACCGACGTCCATATCCGGCTGTATGACGGGTCATTCCACGAAGTGGACTCCAGTGAGATCGCTTTCAAGATGGCCGGCTCGCTGGCTTTCCGGGAAGGCCTGGAGCGCGGGCATTCCGTCATCCTGGAACCGGTGATGAAAGTCGAGGTCGTCGTACCCGAGGAGTTCCTCGGTGACATCATTGGGCAGCTCAACGCCCGGCGCGGCATGGTCCAGGGCATCGACGCCCGCCCGGGCAACGCCCAGGCGGCCAGCGCCATCGTACCGCTGGCGGAGATGTTTGGGTATGCGACCGATCTTCGCTCCGCCACCCAGGGCCGCGGGGTGTTTTCATTGGAATTTGACCACTACGCAAAAGTGGACCAGAAAATCGCCGAAAACATTATTCGCACCGGCTGATCAAGGAGCGAGGAAGCTTGAACTGCGGATGAAGGTTACGGAAAAATGGGGCTGTGCGGCGATCACACCGCTGCACAGCCCCATTTTTCCGGAGACATTCAGAAACGGCGAGAGCGACGCTAACAACGGAGAAAAACATGTCGAAGGAAAAATTTGAGCGGAATAAACCGCACCTGAACGTGGGGACGATGGGGCACATCGACCACGGGAAGACGACGCTGACGGCGGCGATCACGAAGGTGAGTGCGCTGATGGGGCACGGGCACTTC
>DATKDL010000152.1:0-8508 GCA_035512695.1 Anaerolineales bacterium
GCTGCGGCGCCGCCGCAGCGACCCCCAAAATCGCTCCATCAATTTTTGGATCGGTTCCAAAGGAGACAACGGATGGTAAGAATTCGATTGCGAAGAGAAGGGAAGAAAGGACAGCCCAGCTACCGGATTGTGGCCGCGGAGAAAGAAGCCCCTCGCAACGGGCGGTTCCTGGAGATCCTGGGCCATTACAACCCGCGCACGCAGCCGTCAACGATCTCGATCAAAGAGGATCGAGTCTACGATTGGATCAGCCGCGGCGCGCAGCCGAGCGACTCGGTCTGGCAGGTTTTCCGCCAGGCCGGCACAGACGAGCGGATCAAACGCTTCAAAGCCGGCGAGGACGTCGAGACCCTGCTCGCGGAAGCGGCTGCAGCCCGTGCAGAGATTGACCCCCGTACAACCAGCGTGACCGCCCCGGCGAAAGCCCCTGCCACGAAACCCGCCCCGGCCAAGAAAGAAACCGCAGCGCAGAAGCCGGAAATGACAGTGGTTGAAGCCGAAACGGAGCCTGAGGCCGCGTTGGAAGAAGTTGAAGCCGAGATGCCAGGCGAGGTTGAGACGGAGGAAGCGGCTGAAAACCCGGTCGAACCGGAGATGGCAGCCGAGGCCGAAGCGGAAATGGAGCCGGAGACCGAACCCATGCCCGTAGCGGAAGCAGCCGAAGCCGAAGAAGCAGAAGCAGCCGAACCGGAAGCTGAACCAGAAGCCGCGGAGACGCCCGAAGCCGAGATCGAGCCCGCTGACCCGGCGGATGAGGACGGCAGCGAGCCGGATGCCGGCGAAGAAGAAGCCGGCGATGACGACGAAGAAGACGACGAAGAAGACGACGAAGAAGACGACGACGAAGACGACGACGATGACGACACCGACGACGACGCCGATGACGGCGACGATGCCGATGACGACGACGACACCGACGACGACACCGACGACGACGTCGTCGCGGACAAGGAAGCGTGATTATCGTGCAGGATCTGATCGAACACATCGCCCGTTCCCTTGTGGACGACCCGACCCAGGTCAACGTCACTTCCTCCGAGCGCGGCACTTCCGTCCGTTTTTACCTCCAGGTTTCCAAGGAGGACATGGGCCGGGTGATCGGCCGCAACGGGCGCGTCGCAAATGCGATGCGGACCCTCCTGCGGGTCGCCGCAATCCGGCAGGACATGCGCGCAGAGCTGGACGTCGTCGATCCGTTCTGATGGCAGGCCCCGATGGCCCGGACGACTTTATCGTCGTCGGCCGGATCGGGAGGCCGCACGGAGTCAAGGGGGAGGTGCGCCTCAAGATCCTGACGGATTTCCCCGAACGACTGGTTGCCGGGAAGCAGGTCTACCTGGGGGAAAACAAGGCGCCGGTGACGATCCTGGGTCTGCGCGGCGCCGGCGACAGCCTCATCCTTTCGCTGGCAGGCGTGTCGGACCGCATTGAAGCGGGTCTGCTTCGAAGCACATTTGTTTACGTCCATCTCTCGGAGGTGCCCGATCTGCCGGAGGGAGAGTTTTATTCGCACGACCTGATCGGGCTCGAGGTGATCACGGAACTGGGGGAAACGCTCGGCCGGATCTCGGAAATCCTGTACACGGGCGCCAACGATGTCCTCGTCGTCGTGGGCGAGGGGGGCATCGAACGGCTGCTGCCGGCGATCGACGACGTGATCCTGTCGATCGACCTGGAGGCGAGCCGGGTCCTGGTCAGGTTGCTTCCGGGCTTGTAGTTTTTCCGGCTTCCTGCGCACCACGCAGCGTGCGCGGCCGGACCACCCCCCACCGCTGTCGGCTACAATCGGGGAAATTCGAAGATCGATCGCCGGTTGTCCTTGACATGTGAAAAAACGGTGTGGTATTCTCCCCCCCGTTTTCCGGAAATCGATCCACCCGGGTGGTTTAGATGGCGGAACACACAAGACATTGGATCGGGTTCAACCTGATACGGGGGATCGGTCCGGCCCGGCTGCGGATCTTGTTGGACCATTTTGGAGATCTGGAACGCGCCTGGATCGCGCCAAAGTCCGCGCTGCGGGCGGCCGGGCTCGGAGAGAAGCTCGCCGGAGAGGTCGTCCGGCACCGGATCGAGGTCGATCTCGATCGGGAATGGGAGCGGCTTGAACGGCTTCAGATCCGCACGCTGACATGGAGAGACGCCGCGTATCCTCGCAGACTGGCCGAGATCGACCAGCCGCCTCCCGTCCTGTACGTACACGGCCGGTTTGCGGAGGCGGATCTGTGGTCTGTTGCGATCGTGGGCACCCGGAAACCGACGGCCTACGGCCGGCGGGCGACCCAGGAGATGTCCGGATTTTTGGCGGAGAACGGAGTCTCCGTTGTCAGCGGGCTGGCGCGCGGGGTTGATACGGTTGCGCACCGGGCGGCGCTGAATGCCGGCGGGCGGACGATCGCCGTGCTCGGCAGCGGTCTCGACCGGGTTTACCCGTCCGAAAACGGCGGCCTGGTGGAAGAGATCGTCCGCCGCGACCTGGGTGCGGTGGTGAGCGACTACCCGCTCGGAACGCCGCCCGAGGGGCCCAACTTCCCGCCGCGCAACCGCATCATTTCCGGTCTGTCCCTCGCAACCGTCGTCGTAGAGGCGGGGATCAAGAGCGGCGCGCTGATCACGGCCCGGTTCGCCGTCGAGCAGGGCCGGGATGTCCTGGCCGTCCCGGGTAATATTTACGGGGATCAGAGCGCCGGTACAAACAGGCTGATCCGCGATGGCGCTCTTCCGTATCTAAAACCGGAAGATATCCTGGACGTGTTGGATTGGGCGCGAACCGTGCAGTATCCGGACCGGGTCCGCCCGGTCCCTGAAGTAGGGCTCGAACGCAGCCTGCACGAGAAGCTGGGCCGGGACGCAAAACATATCAATGAACTCAGCGCCGAGACGGGCGTCCCGATCGCCGAACTTGCGGCCGCGCTGACCGTGATGGAATTGAAAGGTCTCGTCGAACAGGTCGGCGGGATGAACTTCGTATCCACTGGAGATTGATCGTGGAAGCATATTGTGTCAAATGTAAAACCAAACGGGCGATCGAGGAACCGCAGCCCGTGTTTACCAAGAACGCTACACCGGCGACCCAGGGGAAGTGCGGGGTGTGCGGGACGACGATGTTCCGGATGGGAAAGACCCCGGCGCATGAGACGATGGTACCGCCGGTCGTCGAAAGCCGGAAAACGAAACAAAAACCCCGGTCCGGCAAACTGGTGATCGTCGAATCGCCGGCCAAGGCCAGGACGATCGGCAAGTATCTCGGCCGCGATTACACCGTGCGAGCCTCGGTCGGGCATATCCGGGACCTGCTGCGCTCGCAGCTTTCGGTCGATGTCGAGAACGACTTCGAGCCGAAATACCGCGTCCCAAACGACAAGCGCGGCGTGGTCAAGGAACTCAAGAAGCTGGCCGACCGCGCCAGGGAGATCTTCCTGGCAACTGATCCGGATCGCGAAGGCGAGGCCATCGCCTGGCATCTCAAGGCAGCCGTGGATATGGAAGACGACATCACGCACCGGGTCGTTTTCAACGAGATCACCCGGGATGCCGTGGTCGCGGCCTTCGAACACCCACGCGAGATCGATATGGACCTGGTCGACGCCCAACAGGCCCGGCGTGTGCTGGACCGGCTGGTCGGGTACAACCTCAGCCCGATCCTGTGGCGAAAAGTGCGCGGCCGGCTCTCGGCGGGACGGGTGCAATCGGTCGCGCTGCGGATTGTCGTTGACCGGGAGCGGGAGATCGACGATTTCATCCCGGAGGAGTATTGGACGGTCAACGCCGAATTGCGCGCCGATGCTGCCGACGCTTCCGACGCCGATCAGACCTACCTCGCCCGTCTGACCCGGATCGACAAAGAGAAGGTCGAGCTGGGAACCCGGGAAGAGGTGGATCCCATCCTGGAGGATATGGAGCGGGCCGAATACCGGATCAGCAAGATCAAGCGAGGGACCCGGCGCCGGAAACCGCAGGCGCCGTTCACGACCAGCACCCTCCAGCAGGAGGCCTCCAGCAGGCTCGGTTTCACGGCCCGCAAGACGATGGCCGTCGCCCAGCAGCTCTACGAAGGCCTGGACGTTGGAGAGGGCGCCGAAACCGGGCTGATCACCTATATGCGCACCGATTCGACCAACGTCTCCGAACTCGCACAGCTTGCCGCGCGCGAATTCGTATCCGGCCGGTACGGCGGCGGATATCTGCCGGATAAGCCGCCCGAATACAAGACCAGGGCGCGTTCGGCGCAGGAAGCGCACGAAGCGATCCGCCCGACGGTCGTCACCCGTGAACCAAAGACGCTGAAACCGCACCTGACCCGCGACCAGCACCGGCTCTACACGTTGATCTGGCAGCGGTTCGTGGCCTCGCAGATGGCCCCGGCTGTTTACGACACGCTCACCATCCAGGTCACCGGGACGACCGGCGATCACCGCTACCAGCTGCGCGCCGGCGGGTCCACGCTTAAATTCCCCGGATTTCTCGCAGTGTACGCCGATGTGGATGATCCCGATTCGGATGATCCCAGGGAGAACGGTGCGAAGATCCCGGAGGGCCTGGTCGAAGGGCAGCGGCAGGACCTGGTCCGGTTGATTCCGGAGCAGCATTTCACCCAACCGCCGCCGCGCTTCTCCGAAGCCAGCCTGGTCAAAGCGCTGGAGGAAAACGGCATCGGCCGGCCATCGACCTATGCCCCGACTCTGTCCACACTCCAAAACCGCAACTATGTCGATCGGGAAGGCCGGGCGCTGATACCGACCGAAACCGGGTTTGTCGTCAACGACCTCCTGGCGGAGTATTTCCCGAATATTCTCGACATCGGTTTTACCGCCAGGATGGAGGAGCAGCTCGATAAGATCGCGGATGGGGATCGGAAGTGGGTCGAACCGATCCGTGAGTTTTACGGTCCCTTCTCCGAGCAGGTGGAAGTCGCGCTGCACGAAATGCCCGAGGTCCGGTCCGAACCGGAGCCTATCGGGCGGAAATGCCCGGAAACCGGACACGAGCTGGTCATCCGGTGGGGCCGGTTCGGAAAATTCATCAGCTGCAGCGGGTTCCCGGACTGCCGCTACACCGAACCCTGGCTCGAGAAGATCGGCGTCCTCTGTCCTGTGGACGGGGGTGACCTGGTCGAACGCAAGACCCGGCGCGGGCGCGTGTTCTACGGCTGCGAAAATTACCCGGGCTGCGAATTTACATCCTGGAAACGACCGCTCGCCGCGCCCTGCCCGAACTGCGGCGGTTTGCTGGTTGCGGCCAACCAGAAGCTCGCGCAGTGCATCAAATGCGAGAACCGCTATCCGCTGGAAGAAGTCCAGTCGGATCACTGAGCAAAAACGGGGCGGCCGGTTCACCGGTCGCCCCGTTTTTGCATCGAATATTTGTTGCGGGATTATTCGGATTCATCTAAAATGACTCAAGATTTCGAAACTTCGTGTGGATTTGGAGCCGCAATATGGAAAGGATGAAACCTAGATTTGACAGCCCGGTTGTTTCAATAGCCGCCGGCGTCGCGATCGGCTTGCTGTTGGGGCTGATCTGGGCATACGTGATCGCCCCGGTCGAATGGTCCGATGCGGCTCCGTCGCATATGCGAAGCGATCTGCAAGCGGATTATCTGCGGATGACGATCGACTCATTCACCCGTACAAACGATGTCACCACAGCCCAGCGCCGGTGGCTCGAACTCGGCACGGCCGGACCGCTCGCGCTGCAAGCGCTCGAAGCCAATCCCGGAAACCTGACGATCGTTGAAATCGAACTGTTCAGGGCGACGGTGATCGGCCCGCTGGGCGTCTCAGGGGAGCCGGTCGATGAAGACGGAAGCAGCCCGGTCTGGCTCTGGGTCCTTTGTCTCGGCCTCCTGGTGGTCGGGTTGGGCTTTTTGTTGACCTACCTGTTCCGGCGCGGACCGGTCGCCGACACTTCGGCTGCCATGCATGCCCAGGAAGCCACTCGCCAGGCCGAGCGGACCGATTACCTCTCGATGGGCGAATCGCAACCGATCTCGCAGTTCATGACCACTTACATGCTCGGGGACGATCTTTTCGACGACTCGTTCAGCATCGACTCGGCTGCCGGCGAGTTCCTGGGTGAATGCGGCGTCGGGATCGCCGAGACGGCTGGTCCGGGCGAGCCGAAGCGGGTCAATGCCTTCGAAGTCTGGCTGTTCGACAAGAACGATATCCAGACCGTCACCAAGGTCGTCATGAGCGAGAGTGCCTTCCACGATGTCACCACGCACGACCGCCTCTCCGCCAAGGGCGACCCGGTTCTCGCCGAGATCGACCGCCCGGTCGTCCTGGAAACCGCCAAGCTGCGGCTCTCCGCCCGCATCGTCGACCTGACCTACGGCGACGACCCGATGCTGCCGGAGAATTCGTATTTCAACCAGGTCACGATCGAACTCGCCATCTGGCCCAAATAGCAAAAAAGGGAATCGAAATGCGGGGGGCCTGGCTGGCCCCCCGCATTTCGATTCCCTTTTTTGCTATTCTATTCCCAGGATCTTGAACTCAATCGACCCGTTCGGCGTTGTGGCGACGGCGGTGTCGCCGATCCGTTTACCGAGCAGGGCTTTACCGATCGGTGATTCGTGCGAGATGCGGCCGGCGGTGGGGTTGGCCTCGTTGGGGCCTACCAGGTGGTAGGTCTCGACCGGGAAGTCTTCTTCCTGGATCGTGACGTGTGCGCCGATCTCGACCGCCTCGCGCTTCCTGGTGCCCGTTTCGATGATCTCCACGTCCCGCAGGATATGCTCCAGTTCCAGGATTCGCCCTTCCAGAAAACCCTGCTCTTGCTTGGTCGCGATATAGTCGGCGTTCTCGCTTAGATCTCCCTGCTGGATGGCGATCCGCAGGCGTTTGGCCAGGTCTTCACGCCCCGGGCCCTTGAGCTCGGTCAGCTCGTTGCGCAGCCGCTCGGCGCCTTCCTGTGTCAGATAGACTGGTTTCCCCATGCTGCCTCCTCAGGGTCGCGTATTTGGATTGAAGAGCTTTCCGTGTTCTTCGATCGCAAAACGATCGGTCATCCCCGCAATATAATCGCAAACGGCGCGTTGCACACCGCGCTGTTCGATGTTTTCCTGGATCTCGTATGGAAGCATTTCTGTTTCCGATACATAGGCGGCGAATAGATCCGCGATGATTTGGTCAGCCTTGACCGCCATCCTGACCACGCGCGGGTGCCGGTAAAGGCGGCGGTACAGGAAGTTTTTGAGCTCCCGATTTTTTCTGGCAAGGTCCTCGCTGAAACCGATCACGTTGTAAGGGAGAGACTGGAGCTCGCGCACCGATCCGACCCCGCTCTCGCGCAGGCGAGCGCTGGTCGTATCGACCAGGTCTGTGACTTCGAGTCCGACCAGGCGGCGGATCAGCTGGTGCCGGGACAGCTCGTCCAGGCTCCCCGACCTGGAAAAACCGATGCTCTCCAGGAGGGTTTCCCAGAGCGTGATCCCCTCCAGCATTTTCGGGGTGATCATCCCGGACCGCAAACCATCATCCAGGTCGTGGGCTGTGTATGCCAGCTCGTCGGCGGCGTTGGCGATCTGGGCCTCGAGATGCCCGCGCAGGTCCGGATCGTATTCTGAGGCATCGGATGTGTCGTATTCGGTCTCATGTTTGACGATCCCTTCCAGCACTTCCCAGGTCAGATTGAGACCGTGATAGCCGGCGTAGCGTTTTTCCAACTTGGTGACGATCCGCAGCGACTGCTTGTTGTGATCGAAACCGCCGTGGTCCTTGAGCAGCCGGTTGAGGGTCACCTCGCCGGAATGGCCGAAGGCGGGGTGACCCAGGTCGTGCGCCAGGCAGATCGCTTCGACCAGGACCTCATTTGCCCCCAGCGCCCGCGCCACCGTCCGACCGACTTGCGATACTTCTAGCGTGTGCGTCAACCGCGTCCGGTAATAATCGCCTTCATAGTTGATGAAGACCTGGGTCTTGTACTCCAGGCGCCGGAAGCCGGTGGTGTGGAGGATGCGGTCGCGGTCCTTCTGGAAGGCGGTCCGGTAATCGGCCTCCTCTTCCGGGTACTTTCGACCGCGCGAACTCCCGCTCCGGATCCCGTAGGGAGCCAGGGCGGCATCTTCCTGTTTTTCGAGGTCTGCTCTGCTGAAGCGCATATTTCACTTCGTGCCTTTCCGAAAATTCGGAGGTTGTGCGATTTTGGGGGCTGCATGGGTGGAGCCGCTGCAGCCCCCAAAATCGCGACCTCAATTTATAGAAAAGTCTATACCAGTGAGGATTTCGTGTCAACACAGACAGGCGAAGACTTCCCCGGACGGGAGCGCAGGTTCATCTCCGTGCCAGCAGCGTACCGAGTTCGGCTCCTGTCAGCGCGGCAGCGATGCTCCCGGGCTCAAGCCCGCCGAAAATTCGCACTTTTAGCTGCGGGTTTTCGGCGACCAGGTTCAGCATCGACGCCACTTTGGCCCGCATTCCTCCGGTGACGTCCGGATCCTCTGCTCCCCGGATCCCGGCCCAACGATCCTTCGCCAAACCCGGGTCGATGACCGGGATCAGATCC
>DATKDL010000153.1:0-2631 GCA_035512695.1 Anaerolineales bacterium
GTGGGGGGGCTGGGCGTTTTTACCGCCCTGCCCGCCCACAGCCCCCGTTTTCACTCGAATTATTCCGCATCGACTTGACGCCGCCCACCGATTAACTTAATATCAACCCGAAATCGGATAGATCCGAAAAATTGGGGGAAAGCCGGGTTGGCGCCCGGCTTTCCCCCAATTTTTCGAAAACAAATGGAGTTTCCCCCGAATGGATATTGGCACACTCAAGAAAATCGATATCAACGAGGAAATGCAGCAGTCCTACCTCGATTATGCCATGAGCGTCATCGTCTCCCGGGCGCTCCCCGATGCCCGGGACGGTTTGAAGCCGGTCCACCGCCGGATCCTGTACGCCATGCACGATATGAGCCTGAACCCCGATACGCCGCATAAGAAATCCGCCCGCATCGTCGGAGAGGTGCTCGGGAAATATCACCCCCACAGCGATCAGGCCGTCTATGACGCAATGGCCCGGATGGCCCAGGATTTCTCCACCCGGTACCTGCTGGTCGACGGACAGGGCAATTTCGGCAGCATCGACGGAGACCCGCCGGCCGCCATGCGCTACACAGAGGCGCGCCTGACCCCCGCCGCGCTGGACCTGCTCGGTGATATTGATAAAGACACGGTCGAGTTCACACCTAACTTTGATGACACCCTGGTCGAGCCAGCCGTGCTCCCCTCCGCCATCCCGAACCTGCTGGTCAATGGGGCAACCGGGATCGCCGTGGGTATGGCGACCAATATCCCGCCGCACAACCTGTCGGAGGTCATCGATGCGCTGAATTTCATGCTGGGGAAGTGGACCCGGCTCGACGACGTCACCGTGGACGACCTGATGCAATTCATCCAGGGACCCGATTTCCCCACCGGCGGGATCATTCTGCAGCAGGACGCCGAAGAAGGCGCCCTTAAAACAGCCTACGGCACCGGCCGGGGGCGGATCACGGTCCAGGCCCGGGTACATCTCGAGGACGCCAGCCGCGGCCGGACCCGGCTGATCGTCACCGAGCTGCCGTATATGACCAACAAAGCCTCCCTGATCGAGCGGATCGCCTCGCTCGCCCGGGACGGGGTCATCGAAGGCATCGCCGATTTGCGGGACGAATCGGCCAGGGAAGAGATGCGGGTCGTTATCGAACTGAGCAAAGGCGCCGCGCCCGACTCGGTCCTGGGTGAGCTCTACAAGCGAACCCCGATGCAGGGCACGTTCGGCATCATCATCCTGGCCCTGGTGGACGGCGAGCCGCGGCTGCTGGGGCTCAAGCAAGCCCTGCGAGTTTTCCTCGAGCACCGGCTCGAAGTCGTCCGGCGCCGCAGCGAGTTCGACCTGGCGAAAGCAAGGCACCAGGCCCATATCCTCGAAGGGCTTCGGATCGCACTTGCCGGTCTCGACCGGGTGATCGAGACCATCCGCCGGTCGCGCACGGTGCAAACCGCCCGCGACAACCTGCGCAAATCCTTCAAGCTGTCCGATGACCAGGCCCTGGCAATCCTCAACATGCCGCTGCGGCGGCTGGCCGCCCTCGAGCGCCAGAAAATCGAAGAAGATTACAGGCAGCTGGTCCAGCTAATCCGCAAGCTCGAGGAACTGCTCAAATCCCAGCCCAGGATGCGGACGGTGGTGGCCGAAGAACTCGAGCGCGTCAAATCCGCCTTCGGGGACCGGCGCAAAACCCAGATCGTCAGCCTGGACGGGCAGGACAAGAAAACGGCCATCCTGACCGCGCGCGATTTTGCGCCGGACCAGGAGGTCTGGATCAGCGTCATGGAAGACGGCCGTATCTCCCGCACCATCGACGATAAGCCCCCCAGGTTGAGCGGTTCGGCGGCCTCCTCCTGGCTGGTCCTGGCAAACAGCCGTGATACGCTCTATCTCGTCAATGAGCAGGGTGAAGCCGCGGCCATCGGGGTCCACTCGCTTCCGGAGACCGATTCCCCGCCCGATGGAACGCCGATCTCCCAGATCACACCGCTGCGCAGTTCGCACCCCCTGGCAGCGATTTTGAGTCTACCGCCCAGGGACCAGCGGGAGGAGGGCTGGTTCGCGCTCGGCATAACGGCAGGCGGGATGGTCAAGAAGACCGAGGTGATCGAACTGCCCGGTCCGTCCGGCCAGTCAACCTTCACCTTTATGCGAGTCAACGATGGGGATCGGTTGAGCTCGGTACACATCACCAACGGGCAAAACGAGGTCCTGATGGCGACCGCTTCGGGGATGGCGATCCGCTATTCGGAGGACGAGATCCGCCCGATGGGTCTGGTAGCGGCCGGCGTGATGGGGATCAAGCTGAAAACCGGCGATATTGTGGTGGGGACGATTATGCTGCCTTCAATGCATGATGCTTTTCTGATCCGCGAGGACGGGTTTGCGAAAAGGGTTAAGATCGGGCAGTTCCCGAAGCAGGGCCGCTACGGCCAGGGGGTGATCGCCTGGCCGCTGAACCCGGGGGAACGGCTGGTCGGGCTGGCCGCCGGAAAGGGAACGCACAAGGTCACCCTGCACCTGGCGAAGCTGGCCCCCAAACAGGTCCGGCTCGACGCCGCCCCACTGCGGGGCCGCCCGTCCAACGGGGCGAGCGTGCTCGACCTCAAATCCGGCGACAGGATCGTCCGGTTGACGAGCCCGGAGGGTTTCCC
>DATKDL010000154.1:0-3072 GCA_035512695.1 Anaerolineales bacterium
GCACATCGTGGACACGGTTTTGTATCTCGAAGGCGACCGTTTCCAGAGCTACCGGCTGCTGCGTTCGGTCAAGAACCGGTTTGGAGCGACGTCCGAGGTGGGCGTATTCGAGATGCATGAAAAGGGGATGATCGAGGTGCCCAACCCGTCGGAGGCGTTTTTGGCGGAGCGGATGGTCAATGCGCCGGGGTCGGCCATCGCCGTGACGATGGAGGGGACCCGACCGCTGCTGGTCGAGGTCCAGGGCCTGACCAGCCCGACCAGCTTCGGCAACCCGCGCCGGACCGGGAACGGGATCGATTTCAACCGCCTGCTGCTGACCACGGCGGTCCTGACCCGCCGGGTCGGGGTGCGGCTGGCGGAGCAGGACGTTTTTGTAAACGTCGTCGGCGGGATGAAGATCGACGAACCGGCGGCCGACCTGGCGGTGGCAGTCGCGATCGCGAGTTCGGTGAGCGACCAGCCCGTGCGGGCCGACACCGTCCTGATCGGAGAGGTCGGTCTGTCCGGCGAGCTGCGCTCGGTCGGGCAGATGCAGGCCCGGCTGCTGGAGGCCAGGAGCCTGGGTTTCAAGGTCGCCGTGGTGCCGCGCAGGCATCGAAAAACCGAGAGCTGGCCGAGTGGGCTGGAAATTATCGAAGCGCGGTCGCTGCGGCAGGCTCTGGATCATGCGCTGGTTAAGGAGTAGGGGCTTTTTTAACGCAGAGAACGCAAAGGCCCTCACTGGTAGAATCCACCCCCTCATGTTGAACGAAACTCCCGTTTTCCGTGTAGCCGGGAACCCGATCCACGGCCGGGCCGTCCTCTCCCCCATGGACGGCTACTCCGACCTGCCTTTTCGGTCGCTGTGCCGCGGGTTGGGGTCGGCCATGTCCTACACCGAATTCGTCAAGGTGGAGGACATCCTGGAGCGGCTGGACTACGTCGAGGAGAAGCTGGCTTTCCGGGAGGCGGAGCGCCCGGTCGTGATCCAGATTTACGGGGACGACCCGGGGAAGATCCTGGACGGGGCGCTGCGGGCGCAGGAAAGGGGGCCGGACATCATCGACGTCAACATGGGCTGCCCGGCCAAGACGATCGCGGCGCGGGGGGCGGGGGTCGGGCTGATGCGGACCCCGGAGAAGATCGCCGAGATCTTCCGGATACTGACGTCGAAGCTGGACGTCCCGGTGACAGGGAAGATCCGGCTGGGCTGGGACGAAGAGACTCGGAATTATTTAGAGGTGGCCCGGATCGTGGAGGATAACGGCGGGCAAGCGCTGGCCGTCCACGGCCGGACAAAGGCACAGGGCTACGGCGCGGAGGCGGACTGGGATGCGATCGCCGAGATCGTCGATGCGCTGGCGATCCCGGTGATCGGGAACGGTGACGTCAACCGGGCGAAAGATATCGACCGGATGCTCGACCACACCGGCTGTGCTGCCGTCATGATCGGCCGGGCGGCGATGTCGAACCCGTGGATCTTTATGGGGTTAGAGCGGGAGGAGGTGCCGGTGGCGCTGGTGCGGGAGTCGCTGCTCGAGCACCTGGATCTGAACCTGGACTTCTACGGGGAGGAGCGGGGGCTGGTGTTGTTCCGGAAGTTTGCGGCGCGGTACCTGGCGCCGTTCAAGCTGCCCAGGGAGGTCCGGCAGCGGCTGCTGACGTTGGTGGAGGCGGATGAATTTATCTCTTTTCTGGATGAGGTCGTGTTGGATGGGGAAGGGGTCGGGATGATTTGAAGAAAAAAGGGCCGCAGCGGGCAAAGCCCGCTGCGGCCCTTTTTTCTTCACAACTTATTTCGCAACAACGGGGCGTCGACCGCCCCCGCCTCCACCCTATCCGCACCCAAAAAATCCCGGAACCGCGCAAAGCCCTTCGCCAGCGCCTCGGCGAAGGCTTCGTCTTTACCGAGCGCCTCGTCCTCGAGCCAGAAACCCAGGATCACAAACGTGTTCGTCCCCCGGTCCAGCTTGCTGTCGAAGCGGGCGACGAGCCGGTCGCCCCACAGGACCGGCAGCGTGTAGTAGCCGTACTTGCGCTGCTCAGCCTTCTTGTAAACCTCCCAGACGTAGTCAAATCCGAACAGATCCTTTGCCCGCCCGCGCGCGCTGACCGGGTCGAGCGGGGCCAGGAAGACGGCCTCCTCGGTCGTGTCGGTCTCAAGCGGCTTCCAGGCCTTCGGGATGCGACCGGCCGTCAGATCGTTCAGCAGGCCGAGGTCGCTCCCCAGGGCGCAGTGGACGGCCTTCCAGCCTTCGACCTGGACCTCGACCAGCTCGCCGTCCGCCAGCAGCGCATCGGTGATCTCCTTCTTTCGGCTGAACGGCGCGCCGCGGTAGTAGCCGTCCTGCGTGCGCTGGAAGCGGGAAAGCCCGAGGAAGGCGACTTCCTTTTTGAGATGAAAGCGATCCGCCTCATCGTCGCCGCTTTCCCGGAGCAGGTGGGATGGGGCGACCGCTTCGGCGAGGGCGTAGACCCGCTCGAAGTTCTCCCGATGGTGGGTCATGACCTCACCAATCATCCAGAGGTAGTAGAGCGCCAGGGAGGAGTCTTTGCGGCCGCGGTAGCTCTGGGTCCGCGTGCGGGTCGCCATCTTGAAGTCGCGGTTGGCCACGATCCCGCGCTCCTTCAGTACGGCCCGGACATCTTCGATCGCCCCGGCATGCTCGCGGCCCATCTTCATCGTGCGGTCATCCAGGTCCGGGTGACCGTCGCGGGCGCGGTGCATGATAGTGCGCCAGTGCGGAAGCTCATCCATCGGCCGAACGGCCAGCCAGCCGCCCCAGTCGAAAAACTTGCGTTTCTTATAGGCCGCGTCCTCCCACATCCCGGGGGTGTAATCGAGGACGCGGCTGTTCAGCTGGATATCGTGGCTGCGGGCGATGATCTGGAGCGGGTCGAGCTGCAGGTATTCGACCGCCCGCATCGCGTTTTCCGTGCCCTTGAGGCCGCGGAAGCGGCGGCCCGGCCAAAGGCCCTGCTTGCCGAGGATGAAGCGGCGGGCGGTCTGCAGGTCGATGGTGAGCATGGATTGCTGATCCCTATCATCGTAGGGGCGACCCGGTGTGTAGAGTTCAGCGGGGGCGACCC
>DATKDL010000155.1:0-29584 GCA_035512695.1 Anaerolineales bacterium
AAATTTGGGGGTGCGGGCCTGGCTTCGCCTGGCCCGCACCCCCAATTTTCCGTTTCTCCCTGCCGGTAATTTGTCCAATTAGAAAAAAAGCCAACCTCTCGGTTGGCTTTTGAACCTCACTCTTCTTCACCGTTCCCGGTACGCTCACCGAGCTCCCAGCGCCGGAACCGCCGGATGACGACGTTCTCTCCCAGGCTGCCGATCCTTTCGTTGACCAGCGCCTCGATCGTCACGCTCTCATCGCGGATGTACGCCTGGCGCATCAGGACGACCTCTTCCTTGTATTTCTCGACCCGCCCCTCGACGATGCGCGGGATGATGTTCTCCGGCTTGCCCTCGTCGGCGGCCCGTTTGGCGGCGATCTCCCGTTCAACGGCCAGCGCCGATTCGGGGACCTGGTCCTCGGTGACGTACAGCGGGGAGGCGGCGGCGATCTGCAGGGCGATCTCATGCGCCAGCTCGCGGAACATCTCCGACCGGGCCACGAAATCGGTCTCGCAGTTGACCTCCACCATCACCCCCACCCGGCCGCCCCCGTGCGAATACAGCTCGACGACGCCCTCCGAAGCATCCCGGTCAGCCCGCTTGGCGGCCTTGGCCAGGCCCTTCTCGCGCAGGATCGCGACGGCTTTGTCGAAATCGCCGCCGGCGCCCTCAAGCGCCTTCCGACAGTCCAGGATCCCGACCCCGGTGGCGGCGCGCAGTTCTTTGATCATTTCGGTGGAAACGGTCATGGTTCAGTCCTTGTCGCTTTCGTCGTCGACTTCGTCGTCAGCTTCTTCGTCGTCACCGGCTTTTTCTTCGTCGTCACCGGCTTCTTCGTCGTCGTCGTCAGCTTCTTCTTCGTCGTCACCGGCTTCTTCGTCGTCGTCACCGGCTTCTTCGTCGTCGTCACCAGCTTCTTCTTCGTCGTCGTCAGCTTCTTCTTCGCCGTCACCGGCTTCTTCGTCGTCGCCGTCAGCTTCTTCGTCGGCGTCGTCACCAGCTTCTTCGTCGCCTTCACCAGTTTCTTCGTCGCCTTCACCAGCTTCTTCGGCTTCGTCCGCAGCGTCTTCAGGTTCGGCGGCGGCGGTTGCGATTTCTTCCTCCGCTTCGACCTTCGTTTCCGCTACCTCATCCGGCTGGAGCTTGGCGAGGGTGGCGGCGCCGAGCAGCTGTTCGTCGCTCAGCTCGCCATCATCGTCTTCGTCGATGATCGTCCGCATCCCTTCGCTGGTGCGCGGGCCGGGCTCTTCGGGGGCGCGGTCTGCCATTTCCATCGCATCGTCGTCCTTGCGGTAAGCCTTGCCCTCGACGACGGCATCGGCGATGGTGCCGACCATGAGCTTGATGGCCCGGATCGCATCGTCGTTCGACGGGATCACGTAATCGACCTGGCTGGGATCGCAGTTCGTGTCGACCATCGCCACGACCGGGATGCCGAGCAGGTTGGCCTCGTGGATCGCCGTCTCCTCCCGTCGCACATCGACGACGAAGATCAGGTCGGGCAGCCGGACCATCCGGCGGATGCCGCCCAGGCGCATTTCGAGCTTGTCGACCTGCCGCTGGAGGGTCAGGCGCTCTTTCTTCTTGAGCTTGTCGAAATCGCCGCGCTCTTTCAGCCGCTCGATGCGTTCGAGCTCGCTGATCCGTTCGCGGATCGTGCGCCAGTTGGTGAGCATCCCGCCCAGCCAGCGGGCCGTCACGTACGGCATCCCGCAGCGCTCGGCCTCGTTCTGGATCGTCTCCTGGGCCTGGCGCTTGGTGCCGACGAACAGGACCATCCCGCCGTTCGTGACGGTGTCGCGGATCAGGGCGTAGGCCTCTTCGATCGCCTTGACGGTCTGCTGCAGGTTGAGGATGTGGATGCCGTTTCTCTCCGTGAAGATGTACGGCTTCATGTTGGGGTTCCACTTGTGGGTGCGGTGACCGAAGTGAACGCCGCTTTCCAGCAGCGTTTTCATACTGACGACAGCCATGGTATTGCTCCTTTGCGTTCAGCGTCCGCCCCCGTCATCCCGCCCGGCGACCGCATGATATGCGGCACGCACCGGGCAGTCAGAGGGCGTGTAGGTTGGGGTATCCACACCCGCTTCGCCGAAGAAATCGCTCTCTCAGCGGAGCGGCTGTGCCGGGCTTCCTTTCAGAAGCCGGAGGAGTATAACACGCGCGCGGGGAGTCGTAAACCTCTGTTACCTTGTAAAACTGGTCTTCCTTTTTATCACTCGAAATGGAACACGGATTGCACGGATCAAACGGATTTTGATCCATAAAATCCGCGTTCCATTTTTACCCTGTTGATAAAATATCCCAGTGCTACATGAACTCTCTCTCCATCTTTCCCCCCTGCCTCTCGGCCCCCTCGAATACCACCCTACCCTCCCCTCCACCACCGACCTCGCCGCGGAACGCCTCGATTCCGGCTCCCCCGACCTGACCCTGATCGTCGCCGATGAGCAGACCGCCGGGCGCGGGAGGCGTGGGCGGCGCTGGCACACCCCGCCCGGGGCCGCCCTGGCCTTCTCCCTCGTCCTGCGCCCGAACCCGGATACGCCCCTCTGGGCACACGCCCCGCTCGGCGCACTGGCCGTCCACAGCGCGTTGACGGATGCGTACGGCCTGCCGGCCGAGATCAAGTGGCCGAACGATGTCCTGGTCGGGGGAAAGAAGGTCTGCGGGGTCCTGGCGGAAGCGCACTGGCAGGGGGACAGGCTCGCCGGAGTCGTGCTCGGGATCGGGGTCAACGTGGCCCCGGAAGCGGTCCCGCCCGGCGAGCTGCCCTTTCCGGCCGGCAGCGTGGCCGGGGCGCTGGAAGCCGCGGGCCGGTCGGCGGCCGTCGACCGCTGGGAGCTGCTGGCCGGGATCCTATCCGCCCTGCTCGAATGGCGGGCGCAGACCGGAGCCGCCGCGTTCCTGTCCGCCTGGGAGGCGCGGCTGGCCTACCTGGGCCGGGAGGTCGTCGTCGGGGAGCTGGCCGGCGGCCCGGAGGCCCGCATCCACGCCGCCGGCGTCCTGGCCGGCCTGGCCCCGGAAGGCGCCCTCCGCCTGCAGACGGAAACCGGCGAAATCACCATCCCGGCGGGGGAACTGAGCCTGCGGCTAAAGGGTTAGAACGGCCCAGGCCTGCACCGGGGCGTGGCCCCGGTGCAGGCCTGGGCCGTTCTCAGTCTTCCATCCTGTTGACAGCCCCCGGAATATCACTAAACTAATAAAAAGAAGACTGAAAAATTCAATCTCGATGCGGGGCAAAGCCCCGCATCGAGATTGAATTTTTCCGATTTTCAGGAGATGCCCCATGCTAGATGACTTTCGCCAACAGGCAGACGACGGCTCCCTCTTCGAGGACGACGACCCCCTGGATTTCGAGGACCTGGGCGATTTCGACCAGGAGTACGAGGACTTCGAAGACGAAGAGAGTCCCCCGGTCCAGCCCGGGGGGGTCAGGGTCCAGGAAACCGGGGGTCAATTCATGGGGATGACCGCCCCGCAGCGCTTTGTCCTGGCTGCCATCCTCCTGGTGGACGTGTGCATCTTCAGCTTCCTGATCCTGCTGATCACCGAACGGATCGCCCTCTGACCCGAGCGCAAACGATTTTCTAATATTCCTCGATTAAATTATGAAGCGGAGCCCGGGCTCCGCTTCATAAGATTAACCGGAAAAATGGCATATCGAGTACGGCTTCACCCTGTCCGATATGCCATTTTTCCAGCCTCGATACCAGGAGGAAACCATGCCGACCACCACCCCCGAACCCACCGCCTTCAAAGCCGAGATCCGCCGCCTGCTGGACATCCTGATCCACTCGCTCTACTCCGACCGCGAGATCTTCCTGCGCGAGCTGGTCTCCAACGCCTCCGACGCCCTCAACCGGCTGCGCTTCGAGATGCTCACCAACCGGGACGTCCTCGACCCGGACGCCGAACTCGAGATCCGCCTCACGGTCGACAAGGATGCCCGCACGCTGACGATCTCCGACACCGGGATCGGGATGACGGCCGAAGAGCTGGCGGCCAACCTGGGTACCATCGCCCAGTCCGGGGCGCGCGAGTTCATCGAAGCCGCCGAGGCCGGGACCGAGAACCTGGCCGATATGATCGGGCAGTTCGGGGTCGGGTTCTATTCTTCGTTCATGGTCGCCGACGAGGTGCGGGTCACCTCCCGCTCGTTCCGGCCCGACGCCGCTGCCGCCGCCTGGGTCTCGACCGGCGGGGATACGTTCACCGTCGAGCCGGCCGAGCGGGAGCGACGCGGGACGACGATCGAGATCAAGCTCAAGGAGGACGCAGCCGATTTCGCCGACGAATGGCGCCTGCGCCAGATCGTGCGCCGGCACTCAAACTTCGTCGCTTTCCCGATCTACGTCGGGGAGGACGCTGAGCCCGCCAACCAGCGCACCGCCCTGTGGCGCCAATCCCCGCGCGAACTCGACGAGGAGAAATACCACGAGTACTACAAGCAGATGACACTCGAGGCGGAGCCGCCGCTCGCCCACACCCACGTCGTCACCGACGCCCCGGTCCAACTCTTCGCCCTGCTTTACGTCCCGCCCGGGACCGAGCGCGGCACCTTCAGCCTGCGCAAGGACGACGGGCTGACCCTGTACGCCCGCAAGGTCCTCATTCAGGAATACACGAAGGACCTGCTCCCCGAGTATTTCCGCTTCGTCCAGGGCGTCGTCGACAGCGAGGATATCCCGCTCAACGTCTCGCGCGAGCTGGTCCAGGTCACGCCGGTCATGCAGCGGCTCAAAAAAGTGCTGGCCGGCCGGGTCACCGCCATGCTGACCGACCTGGCCAAAGACCCCGAAACCTATGGGGAGTTCTGGGAGCGCTTCGGAACCTTCATTAAAGAAGGCATCGCCACCGACATGGCCGAGCGGGAGAGCCTTTACCCGCTGCTGCGGTTTACGACAACGAATTCCGGCGGGGCGCTGCGATCGCTCGACGATTATGTGGCCGCGATAAAGCCGGACCAGAAGAAGATCTACTATATCCTTGGGGACGACCCCCGCTCGCTGGCCCGCAGCCCGCACCTGGATTATTTCGGCGAGCACGGCTACGACGTCATCCTGCTCGGCGACCTGATCGACTCGTTCATGGTCCTGGGGCTGACCCAATACGAGGGCTTCGACCTGGTCAACGTCGCCGCGCCGGACCTGGAGCTGCCCGCCGCGGATGGGGCCGGCGACAAAGCGCAGGAGCCGGAGGACGCCCTCCCGGACGAGGCCGTCGCTGGCCTCATCGAGCGCTTCAAAGCCGTGCTCGGCGATCGCGTCGGGGACGTGCGGACGACGAAACGGCTGTCCGGGTCGATCGCCCGCCTTGTGGATCCGGAAGGGACGCTAGGCCAGGAGATGCAGCGGCTCTACAAGATGATGGAACGCGATTTCGAGGCGCCCCGGAAGGTGCTCGAACTCAACCCGAAGCACCCGACCGTCGCCTCCCTGGCGGGGCGGGACGGGGACGACGAGCTCACCCCGGTCCTGATCGAGCAGATCTACGAGAACGCACTGCTGATCGAAGGCCTGCACCCGGACCCCGCGGGGATGATCCCGCGGATCGAAGCATTGATGCGGGCCGCTTTAGATTAACAGAAAAAAGATACCCGGTGCGCGGCTTCGCCGCGCACCGGGTATCTTTTTTCTGTTTTTCTTTATCGACTGGCAGTCCTCAAACGCCTCGCTAAAAAGATCACCACCAGCGCAAAGAACGCCAGCACGATCAGGCCGTTTACGCCGAAGTCGTCGAAGAAACCGGTCTGCGGCAGACCGGTCACGACCACGGTGATCGATGCCAGGGCCGTCGAATCCGGCGTCCCCTGGGCAGCCGCCTGGGTGAGTAAGGCGGCGATCGTCGCCGTGGCCGGGTCCTCGGTCGCCTCGGCGAGATCGGTCGGCGAAGCCACGGCGACCACCTGGGTCGGGAGCGACGTTTCGGTCGCGACCGGGGTATCGGTCGGGGTTGCCGTCCAGGATTGGGCCGCGATCGTCATCTGGACGGCCTCCGCCTCCTGGGTCTGCTGAGCAAAGGCGGCCGCCTGCTGAGTCTGCTCGACGTTGACCCCGCCGGACTGGGCGTTGAACCACAGATAGACCCCGACGCAGATCAGACCGATGATGGAAAGCGCCCCAAGGGCAATGGCTGCAACGATAAAGGTCCGGTTGCCGGCCTCGTCCCTGGCGCCCGGTCCTTCGCCGTAGGCGTCGTCATCCAGGAATTCATCGTCTTCAAGGTCTTCAAACATAGGTCACTCCTTAGCTGCTGTTGATGATCTCAAGGTTCGCCGTCGGGACACGGATCGATTCGCCCGCTTCAAGACGGACCTGGGCGGCCGGCAGACGCAGACCGTTCGGGAACAGGGTGCGGCCGGGCAAAATGGACTCGACCACGCCCCAGGCGCCTTTATGCGGCGCCCGCATCACCTGGACGCGCTGCCCGGTTTCCAGCCGGCCCACCTCGATCGCCGTCTCCGCATCGGACGGCGGGAGCGGGATCAGGATCTCCGGGCGCACCCCCGTCTCGGGGTTGTGCGGCTCGGCGTTGAGCGCAATATCCCGTTTCTGGCTGGTGGAAAGCAGGCGGAAGGCAGCCTGGTTCATCGGCACGGTCCCGAACCCATCGGTCAGGATCAGCGGGAAGGGCAGCCTGCGCGCCGCAGGGATGAGTTCGGACGGCATGCTGCCCAGGATCAGGCCCCGCAGCCGCTGGTCCGCCGCGCGCTGGAACGCCTCCGGCGACCGGCAGGTCCCGGCCATCAGGACGGCCCCGCGCAGGCTTACGTCGACCTGGCCCGCCTGCAGTTCATCGCCCGGGTTCTCCGCCAGGACGGTCAGGACGCCAAAATCGATCATCCCGTTGCCCCAGATGCCCTGGATCAGGGCGCCGGTCGTCTCAATCACGGCGCCAAACTCGTGCATCAGCTCGGCGACCTCGCCGGGGATCCCGGCCTGCAGCTCGAACGGCTGCTGCTTCTCCTCGATCAGGACGTAGCCGTCGGTCATCAGGACGATCCGGCCGGCCACCGGGGAGCGGACCACCCGGTTGAACAGACCCGTCTTGCGGGCGACGACGTCGCCCGTCTCGAGCTTATCGCCTTCGTAGCGCTCGATAAATCCGGCCGCCGCGCTCCGGGTAACCCCCAACCCCGCCGCCACGTCGAGCATGGTGTGGCTCGGTTTGAGCACCGCGGTGGCGATCACGTCCGTGGCGCGCACGGCCTGCCCCTGGCGCACGACGACCCGCCCCTCGCGCGGCAGCAATCGCCGGCGCTGGACGGTGGTGTAGGGGAGGATGTGGGTGATCGGCGTAACCATGCGGTTTTCGGAATTCTTACGGGCCTCGGCGGGCCGTGCGCCTCGCCGCCCGGGTAAATTACGGCGTCATTTACTCGTCATCACGGCGTACCATTTCTGCACCGTGCTCAAACGTTTGGCTCGATCGTCCGGCAGATCGAGCGGGCGGCCGCGGGCGTCGATCACGACGCCCATCTGCCCGCCGACCACTTTCAGGGTCCCGCCGCGGCCCGGACCGCCCAGACCGACGTCATAGCGCAGCAAAGGCTGCAGGTGAAGCTCGGCGCGCTGCCCGACTTCGAGCGGGATCGTTGTCAGCATGCCCTGTTTTACATCAATTTTGCGTTCTTCGCCTGACGGAAGCGCCGCGCGTATCCGCAGAATCAAGGTCCCCGTCCGGGCATTTCCGATCGGGGCGATGACGGTCCCGAGGCTCTTGAGAACCCCGCTCTCGAGCACCTGGACCGGCAGGATACCGTTGATCTCGGCCGCCGCACCCAGCGACGGCAACAGGTTGTTCACATCCGCCAGGACCACGGTCACGCCGGCCGGCTCGAGGGCGTCCAGGATGGCCAGCATGGCCAGTCCCGGGTTCGGCGCACCGGCCAGGACGCTGCCCGAGACGATCAGCGGCTCCACCGCCGGCAGCAGACCGCCCCGCAGCTCCGGGAAGGTCGCCGGGATATGCGTGCGCATGTCGAGCATCGCCCCCCGGATGACCTCGCGGGCCAGGGCGAGTTCCATGGCGGCGTCCTCGGCCGTCATCGGGATCGTGTGCGGGTGGGCCAGCTTGTCCAGGATGTAATCGCGGACGGTGCTTTCGGAGGCGGCAAAGGGCAGCCAGCCGGCGATCCGGGCGAGCGACGCCTGCCGCAGCATCCCCTCCAGCCCCTGCCCGACCCCCAGGCGGCTGTAGATCCGCTGGCGCAGGTCGCCTTTGTGCGCGGCGGCGATCACCGTCGAGGAGGCGCCCACATCGACGCCCAGGACGGCTTTGCGGTGATCGTTCTTGCTGATAAAACGGATCATCCGGCCAAACCCGGTCGCACCGGGCAGCAGGCGGCCGGAGGTCCAGGCATCGAGCTCGCCCAGCCCCGGGTTGCGGGCCGAGTGGATCTTGCGGAACAGGCTGCGCAGCTCCCCTTCCGCCGGGCCGAGCTGCTCGCTCTCCAGCGTCGGGCGCAGGTTCGGGGCGGTCGCGACGATCGCCAGGGCGTTCAGGGCATCCCGCACCTCGGCCGCCACCCCGGAGTTCCCGGCGAACAGGACCGTCGGACGCTGCCGTTCCGGCATCAGGTAGCAGGCCAGGCCGATCGGGTCGAGCAGCTTGATGACGGAACGGGAGGCGCCGTTTTCGGAACCTCCGGCGACGATGATCAGGTCCGGACGCTGCCGGAGGATCTCGTCGATCTTCTCGGACAGCTTGCGCCGGTCGTTCATGCTGATTGAATCGACGATCTCCGCGTAGATGGTCGAAGCCAGGTTGCGGGCGCTCTGGACCGAAATGTCGTCCAGCAGGCCGGCCGCCAGGATCCTCAGGGGCGGGACGGCGGAGACCGTCGCCGCGACCGTGTCCACCCCGATCCCGTTTGCCAGGGCCGGCGAGATCAGCATCTCGTCGTCGTTCACAAAGGTCCTTCCGGTCTTGCTCTGCAGATCGTCGATCGCGGCGCGGATGCCTTCTGACGCGTCGTTGAGCGGGGGGCCGTAGGTCGAGGGGGCTTCTCCGAGTGCCACAAAGCGGTAGCTGCTCGCCACCGCGTCGAAGAAGAAGGCCCGGGTCATCATCGTGCCCACGTCGATTGCCAGGAGGGTGTCGGCGTCAACCAGTGAAGTAGCCATAAAAGTATTGAAAATTTGACCCGGCCCGTTGTTCCGCAACGGGCCGGGTCAAATTTTCATAATAAAGCGGAAGCGATCGTGGTCAGAAAATCCACGATGAAATTCCACCGCTCGACCCAGGCCGCCAGGGCGGCGGAGAAGACGCCGGCGAACAGGGCGCCGAGAGTCACGGCAAGAAAGACCTGCCCGATCCGGGCCAGGTACTCGATCCAATCCGGGCGGACGGGGGGAGCGTTCGGGACAGACCGGGCGCTGAAATGGAAATAGGCCAGGGTACCGATTGTTCCCAACACAGCGATCACGCGGTTGACCAGGCCGCCCAGGCTGGCGAGCGGTGTGTCGGCCGGCAGGGTCCGCAGATCGATCAGGTCGGAGGCGGCCGAGACCTGCGGGAAGATCGTCCCCATCACGGCCCCGCTCAGCACCACCGCCGCGCCGACCCCGACGATGTAGGCCATCGGGAGGTTGCCGAGCAGCCCCAGGCGCGGGGACAGCTTCGCCAGCAGCAGCACGGACAGGACCAGCAGGACGAAGGCCTGGAACCAGGCCCCCAGGTCGCTGAAATCGATGAGCGGGAGCAGGATGTGCGGCAGGATGACGGTCCGCAGCGCAACCGCCCCCGCAAGCCCGGCCGAGACCCCGACAAAAAGGTGGATGGCGAACCGGAACCCGAGGTTGTCCCCGAGCAGGTAGCTGAAGACCAGCAGCGTCAGCACGATCCCGACGACCGCACCTACCAGGTCGGCTACCGTCAGGAATACCATCAGGCGCCGCCCTTGCGGAGGAGCTCGCGCTCTTCCCACGCCAGGTACAGGTTGTAGGTCCCGGCGCCCATGATCAGGACGATCACCGCCAGCGTCCCGACGTTGGTTCCGTCCCAGGCGCGGCGGGCCGGGCCTTCACGCTGCAGGAAACCCTCATACGCCGCCCCGCCGCGCAGCCCGGAGACCAGGGCGGCGATCTGACCGCTGTCCAGGTACGGCCGGACCAGCGGTTCGGCCTGCGCACTGGAAATGACCACCAGCGTACCCGGTCTGAGGAACGGCCCGACCTGCTCGACCCAGCGCCGGACCGTCTCGGAGTCGTCGCTGAGCAGGAGGGTCATGCCAAAATCGTTCAGAGAGGAGATCCCCCGCAGGGCCGGCTGGGCCCACGGGCTGCCGCCTGCCCGGTCGACCAGGGACCAGAACGGCCGGTCGTCGTACCCGCCCGGGACAGCCGCCGCGGGTGCATTGGCGAACAGCTGGAGCCCTGCGGCGGCCCCCGGCAGATAACCCAGATGGACGTACTGCGCACCGGACGTGTAGCCGTGGTCCGCCGCGAACCGACCCATGAGCCGTTCCCCGAGCGCGGGGCCGGTCGGGGAGGTCGAAATCAACGCCAGCCTGGCCTTCTGGATCATCACGTGGTCCACGATCCCGGAGGCCGCCGCATCCATCTCGCCGGACAGCCCGGGCTGGTAGTCCAGGACGACGAGGACGACCGACTCCGGTGAGAGACCGGTGATCAGCGGCGTGATGGCGTCCATCTCGGGCGGTTTGGCCGGCAGCTCGCCCAGCCGGCTGGGGATCAGCCCGGTCAGGACGGTTGTCAGGAACAGCAGCCCGGCGATCAGGTAGCGCAGGACGCGCTGCTCGGAGAGGATCGGCCGCCGGCCCGGCGGCTGGGGTTCCGTCTCGCCCGCCACCATCTTCTGGAGCTGGTTGGCCCTGGCCTGTTGGGCGTCCGAGACCTGGAGCCGGACGGATTGCGACGGCGGTTTCCCGGCCTGTGCGGCCACGGGTTCCGCCGAGAGCACTCCCCGCAGACCCGCCAGCGGGCCGACCCTTTCAAAGGACCCGGTGTCGCTCTCGCCGGTCTCCATCACCCCCGGGGCGGTGGCTTCGATGGGGCGCATCGCCCGCAGCCACTCGGGAAGATCCCCGGGAGCCAGGTCCTCCTCGATGCCTTCCACCTCGGCCAGCGCGCCGAAGGCCGTGCCCCCGGGCATCCAATCCACGGCATCCGTCTCACCGGCCTGCCAGGCGGTCTCCGTGGGCGCCCCCGCCGTTTCGACTGCCGGGGTCAGTTCGTTGAGCTCCCGCAGCCAATCCGGGATACCTTCCTCGGTCGTCTCCGCACCGGCCCTTTCCACCCGGTCGACTTCTCTCAGCCACTGCGGGACATCCTCGTCGAGCTCAGCCTCCCGCTCCGGTTCGCTCGCCGGTTCGGTCTCCTGATCGTATTTCGAGAGCCATTCCTGGAGGTCCGCATCGGTTTCCCCCTCCGCGACAGGCTCCCCCGCTGCGGAGGGCTCAAAGACCGACGGATCGATGACCAGGTCGTCCGGTTCACCTTCTTCGACCTGACCGAGGGCCGATGTCAGCCAGTCAGGCATCGCATCACCGGCAGGCTCGAATTCATCCTCCCCTGCCGCGTCGCTGTCCGCATCCGCTTCGGCATCCTGCCACCCCGTATCGTCAAACCGACCTTCAAATTTGGGGCGCTCCAATGCTCCGGCAGGACCGGTATCCTCCAGCCATCCCCCTTCTTCGAACCGGCCGGCCGTTTCCGGGCGGTCGGCCCCCGCTTCGAATTCGCCGAGCCAGGGAGGTAGATCCTCTTCAGGTTCGGCGTGGGAAAGCTCGTGCGGCGGTTCGGGGGGACCGGCGAGCCACCTGGGGAAATCGTCCCCCGAAACACGCTCTTCCTCTGGAGCCGCCTCCCCGGGCTCCTCGAGGAACCCGGACAGCCAATCCGGCGCTTCGGATTCCCGCGATTCCGGACGGGCCGGGACAGGAATTTCACCCGCCGGTTCATCGATAAAACCGGCCAGCCAATCCGATTCAGGTTCAACCGCTTCGGGTTCAACCTGCCCGGGGTCCGCCTCCGGCTCTTCGGAGCCGGTCTCCACCGCCCGCATTTCGAACGGTTCGAAATCGTCGCGCTCCTCGCTCGCTCCGAGAGCGAGCAGCCAGTCCGGGAGCGGTTCGGGCGTATCCGCCGGGCCGGTTTCCGGCTCCTCCGCCTCGGCGGAGAGCTCCGGGGGTTTGAGTTCGTTCAGCCAATCGGGGATCTCTTCCAGCCGGGGCTCGACCGCTTCTCCCGGCGCGGTCTCCGGATCGTCGGCGGGTCCCGAAGTGGCCTCCAGCAGCTCTTTGAGCCAATCGGGCTGGTCCTGCTGTGCGACGGCGTCCGGCGGGGTTTCCGGGAGACTGTCCGGGGAAGACGGGCTTTCCGCCAGGGAACCGCTGGCGATCCGTTCCAGCCGGTCGGCCTCAGGGGATCCGGCCGGGATATCCTCTTCTCCGCCGGGCCAATCGCCCTGGTCTTCTTCTTCCCGGTATACATCGTCATCGCCGCGCAAGGAGGAGAGCCAGTCTTCTCCTCCGCTGCCGGTCGCACCGGCGGGGGCGGCCCCGGCGAGGCTCGCCCGGCAGTGCGCGCATCGATCCAGTTCGTCCGGGTTGGACCGCCCGCAGATCGGGCATAGGATCTCAGCCATCGCTATCCACCAAATGGACGGTCCGTCCCGATCAGGATCCGCAGGCCGGCCGCGACCGATCCCAGGGCGACGCCGATTAGCAGGCCGCGCGCACCGGCCGCGGCCGGCACCCGGGTGATCCAGCCATGGACGCCGGTGACCAGCTCTGAGATCAGGCCGAACTCCCCGGTCGCCAGGGTGCTGGTCCCGAGCAGGACCAGCAGGGCGGTGCCGATGAAAACGAATGAGAACAGGTTGGGGACTCGCCTGAGCAGCCGGGCGGAGGCGTAGACCAGGCTGACGGCCAGCAGCGCCATCAGGGCCGCCTCAACCGGCACCTGGACGTATTGGAAAAGCCAGTTGACCGGTTCCACCCCGGCGGCGGACCCGTTCGGGCCTAAAAAGAGGGCGGCCAGAAAGGTGAGCCCGAACGCGGCGAGCAGGGCGATGCTCGAAACGGCTTCGGACCCGCCGCCGGATGACTTTTCGACGTGGACGTTCACCAGGTTCACCAGGCCGACCAGCAGCGCGACGGCGGCCAGGGCTGCCGCCCAGCGGATCACGCCGGCGTACAGCGCATCGAGCCCGGTCGGCAGGAGCAGCAGCAAGAGGACGGCCAGCCCCGAGAGCATGGCGACGGCGGTGGATACGATCGGTGCCTTGAATCTCACGGCGGGCTCACCCAAAAAGTTTGACCGCGCCGCCGGCCAGGATGCCGGCGATGATCAGCCAGCGAAAGACGTCCTGGGCGCGTAAGCTGGCCGTGTGGACCAGCCCGGCCCGCAGATAGGCCCCGGCGGCGAAAAGCTCCTCTCCGATCAGCGGCTCCTGGGCCGCCGCATACAGGACGGCCTGCCCGGCCAGGCTGTCGGTGCCCGCCAGGGTGAACCCGTTCGTCCGGTCGGCGGCCTCGGTGATCAGCGCCAGTTCCGGACCGAAATGACCGGTCATCAGCGTCGCCGAAACCTGTTCGTCATGGATGACGGGCATGGCGCCCGCGGCGAACGAAAATGGCGTCGTCCCCACCAGCCGGGCCAGGGACGGATCGTGGAGCTTCCCGGCGCCCGTCTCCCGGTACGCCCCCGCCAGGACACCCTGCGAGAGGACCGACAGCGCCCCGTCCCCCGATGTGACGACCGGAGGAGCATCGCTGATCGAAGCGGTCCGGGCAACGCGATCCAGGATCGCCAACCCGGCCAGCGCGGGGGCGGCCCCCTCGCCGGTCATGTCAGACGCTCCCAGTGCGACGTGCAGCCGCGTCCCGTCCTCGACCGCCAGGCCGATCGCATGGATCAGGCGTGCAACGGCGGGGATCTCCCGCAGGTTCCGCCCGCCTTTCCGGGTGCGTTCGTAAACGGTAAAGCCGGCGATCAGGATGACGAAAACGACCAGGAACCCGGCCGCAAGAAGTTCCGGACTCACCCTGCCGGCTCCTCCCGGAGCAGCCGGATAAAGGCTTCGGTCTCCTCCGGCCGTTCGAGCACCTCCGCCAGGCTCCCGGTCTGCTCCGCAGACCAGAAAAGCCCCAGCACCGGCTGCCCGACGTAGACAAGCTGGGCGCCCAGGACGTGCAGCGGCGCCGTGGTCTCGATCAACCAGCCCGCAAAGCCGGATAACCCCCACTTGTGCAGGACGCGGGCCCAGACATCCCAGATATGGCGTTTGGGGAACATTGAGGAAGTATAGCATTAAACAAATCGGCCCGCTTTGAGTCGGGAAAAAATAGGTGGGTGCGGGGGCTTCACCCCCGCACCCACCTATTTTTTCCAATAACTTATAATCGCCGGCATCTCATGGAAACGACCTTCCACCCACCCCGCCGCAGCGGGATGATTTTCATGGCCACCTTGCTGCTCATTTTCCTGGCAGGGAGCATCTGGAGCTTCAACCGGGTTACCGGTGTCCGGACCGAGCCGGGGTTCGGGACGGATCTACTGCTGTTTGCAGCCTTCTCGCTCCCGCTGCCCCTGATCGGATACCGGCTGTACGCGCTGTCGCGCAGCAGCTACAGCCTCCTGACCGGGAGCATCCGGCTGGTCTGGGGGCTGCGGTTCGAGGAGATCCCGCTGGAGGAGGTCACCTGGGTCCGGACCGAGCGGGAACTGGGCTACCGGCTGCCGCTGCCGCTGCTCAGCTGGCCGGGGGCCGTCGTCGGCGTCCGCCGGAGGCCGCGCAAGGGCCGCGTGGAGTTCATGGCCTCCCGCCGGCGGGGGCTGATCCTGATCGAGACGAACCGCCGTGCGTTTGCCATCTCCCCGGAGGACCCGGCCCGGTTCCTGCAGGCCCTGCAGCGGGTTTCCGAAGAGGGGAGCCTGGAACCGGTCCGGGGGGAATCGGTCGATGCTGCGGCGCTGGTCGGGAGCGTCTGGGCGCGCCGGCTGCCGCGCAACCTGATCGCCTCCGGGCTGGTCGCAGCCGTGGGCTTTGCGGTGTGGGTCTTCTTCGGCGCGGCCCCGCCGCCCGACCTGGCCTATCCGTTGGGGACGACCGGGCGGTCCGTCACCGGCGCACAGCTCCTGGTGCTGCCGGTGCTGAACGGGATGTTCACCCTGATGGACCTGCTGCTCGGCCTGTTCTTCTACCGCCGCGAGGACACCCGCCCGCTGGCGTATTTGCTGTGGGTTTGTGCGGTGCTGGTTTCGGGGTTGTTTTTTGTGGCAGTTGGGCTATTAATATGACAGATCGGATTTACCATCCAGGCCACATGTCAATCCAGGTTCCCCTCCCCCTCTCCCTTTCCCTCGCCCTCCTCACCGCCCTGCTCGCCTGGCGGGCCGGGGCGCTGACGGCGTCCGGAGCGGCCGCGGCGGGCGTCATCGGCGGGCTGGTGCTCGGGCTGGGTGGGTGGGGCTGGGCCGCGGGTCTGCTGGTCTTCTTCGTCTCGTCGAGCGCCCTGTCCCGGCTGCTCCCCGGGCGGCGAGCGGCTGCAAAGACGGGGGCGGCGGGCCGGTTCGAGAAAGGGTCGCGCCGGGATTGGGTCCAGGCGGCGGCGAACGGCGGTCTCGGGGCCGCGCTGGCCGTCGTCCAGGCGCTCGCACCGGAGGCGGCCTGGCCCTGGGTCGCCTTCCTGGGCGCCACGGCCGCCGCCAACGCCGACACCTGGGCAACCGAACTCGGGACCCTCAGCCTGCGCCCGCCCCGCCGGATCACGGATGGGCGGATCGTCCCAACGGGGACCTCCGGGGCCGTATCCGGGCTGGGCCTGGCGGCCGCCCTGGGCGGGGCGGCCCTGGTTGGGAGCGTGGCGTTGGTCACCGGCGACGGCGGCTGGGTGTGGGCGGCGGCCGCCGCCGGTGGTACGGCCGCTTCGCTGGTCGATTCCTGGCTGGGTGCGACCGTCCAGGCCATCTACGTCTGCGAATCGGACGGACAGGAGACCGAGCAGCACCCGCTGCACAACTGCGGCGCCGCGACCCGGCAGGTGCGGGGTTGGCGTTGGGTGAACAACGATCTGGTAAACTTGGCCGCATCCGCCGCCGGGGCCGCGATTGCGGTTGCTTTTTGGGCGGTGAAGGATCTTTTTTAACGCAGAAACGCAAAGGCGCAGAGGCACAAAGAAAGATTTTTTACATTAATATAAAAACTGCAATATTTTTTGCATCTTAGCGCCTCCGCATCTCTTCGCGTCCGCATCTCTGTGCGCCCGCGTCTCTGCGCGCCCGCATCTCTTTGCGCCCGCATCTCTGCGCGCCCGCATCTCTGCGCCCGCGTCTCTTTGCGCCCGCGTCTCTTTGCGCCCGCGTCTCTGCGTTAAATAGATGCGCTATCCTTTCCAGGAGCCCAACTTGAAGAAAAACCCCTCCCTTCCAATCCCCATGTCCTCCCCCGACCTCACCGACCGCGAGCGGGAGGCCGTCGCGGCCGTGCTGCGCACGCCCAACCTGAGCATGGGGGCGCAGATCGAACGCTTTGAGCGGGCGGTGGCGGAGTACACCGGGGCGCGGCATGCGATCGGGGTCCATTCCGGAACGGCCGGGCTGCACCTGTGCATCCACGCCGCCGGCGTCCGGGATGGAGACCTGGTGGTCACGACCCCGTTCTCGTTCGTCGCTTCGACCAACGTGATCCTGTTCGAACGCGGCGTCCCCGTTTTCGTCGACGTCGACCCGGAGACGGGCAACATCGACCCGGTCCGGCTGGCCGAGACCCTGGACGACCTGGCCGCCGGGGGTGAGGCGGCCCGCGGGCGGCTGCCGCGGCGCGGTGCGGACCGCCCGGGGCCGGTGCGCGCCGTCCTGCCCGTGGACGTGTTCGGCCAGCCGGCCGACCTGGACCCGATCGTCGCGGCCGCCCGGCGGGCCGAGGCCGCCGTGATCGAGGACTCGTGCGAGGCGCTCGGCGCCAGGTACAAGGGCCGCCAGGCCGGGACGATCGGCGACACCGGCGTCTTCGCCTTCTACCCCAACAAACAGATCACGACCGGCGAGGGCGGCATGATCGTCACGGACGACGATGCGGCCGCCGAACGGATGCGCTCCCTCCGCAACCAGGGCCGCGCCCCCGGCGACACCTGGCTGCAGCACACCCGCCTGGGCTACAACTACCGTCTCGACGAGATGAGCGCAGCCCTGGGCGCTGTCCAGATGGATCGGCTCGACGAACTGCTCGACAAGCGAGCCCGGGTCGCCGGCTGGTACCTGGAGCGCCTGGAGGAAATCCCGCGCGTGGCCCCCTACCGGATCGACCCGCACACGACCCGGATGAGCTGGTTCGTCTTCGTGGTGAAGTTCGACGTGGGGCTCGACCGGGACGCACTCTCAAAGCGGCTGCACGCCGCCGGCGTGCCCAACCGCCCCTACTTCCTCCCGATCCACCTCCAGCCTTACATGGCCGAACGCTTCGGCTACCGGGAAGGCGATTTCCCGATCACCGAAGACCTCGGCCGCCGCGGTTTGGCGCTGCCGTTTTCAGGGGTGATGGAGGAGGGGGAAGTGGATTACGTCTGCCGGGCGCTGGCGGCAGCCACGCAAAAATAAAGACCGGGGCGTGGCGAAGCCACGCCCCGGTCTTTATTTTTGCGACCTCAATTATCGGAGCTCACAAAACTGATCAGGATCAGATTCCGATTGCAATCCGCAAACGTAGTGAACAGGATCTGCCCGGAGAGCGGGGCGCCGGATTGATCGAGGAGCTGGACGTACATCTCGGAGGAGGACGGGACCGGCTCATCGGCGAGTTTGAACTCATACCCGCTGGGGCCGTAGCCGAATTGGGCAGCCGTGCCGGTCAGGGTCAGCATGTCGATCGGCCGGCCCGCCAGGGTGCCGAAGAGTTGGACAACCAGCCCCAGGATCGGGGCGCCGCGCTCGTCGATGACCTGGCCCCCGACGCCCATCCAGTTGCAGCCCAGGTCCTGGTGGACGACGTTCTGGATTGCCAGCGGGTGGTCATCGAAGGGGACGTAAGCAAAATCCGGCGCCGTGGTCGGCTCGCCCGTCGGCGGGGTGACGATCGAGAAGGGGGTGAAGGTCGGCAGCGGGGTGGCGGTCGGGTTGGGGGTGAAGGTCGGCTGGGCGGTCGCCGTCGCCTGGGGGGTGAAGGTCGGCACCAACAGGGGCAGCGTCGCCGTGGGGGTGACCGTCACCGTGGCGGTGGGCAGCGGGACGATCGGCTTGAACGGGTTCACCGACGTCTGCGGGTTCAAGAAGATCGAAACGAACCAAAGACCGATACAGCCGACCCCGACAAGGACCAGCAAGGTCAGAAAGTTGAACAGGTTGTCCGGGCCGCCTCTATCCATGCTCCAGTAATAACATAATGGGGGGGTTTCCGCAACAAGGATTTAGGATAGGTTGGGGAGTGAAATGGCGAATGGGCGAATGGGCGAGTCGAAATTCGCCCATTCGCCCATTCACTCAATAAAAGAGACAATCTCCCCCTCCACCCTCCGCTGCTCCAGCCAGGCCTCCAGCGCGGCCGTCTGCAGGGCGCGGCGGGCTTCCGGGTCGAGCGGGCGGTCTTCGGCGTAGTCGGTCACCTCGATGATATGGAAACCGACCGCCGTTTCGATCACCCCGCTGAAATCGCCGGGCGAGATGGCGAAAGCCGCTGCCTCGATCTCGGGCTGGAAAAGGAAGCCGCGCGGGAACCAGCCCAGGTCGCCCAGCCCGTCCGGGTCGTAGACGGCGATCATGATATCGAAGCTGGTCCCGGTCTGGAGCTGCTGGAGGACCGAGTCGGCCTCCACGCGGGTCGTGACCCGGATTTGGCGCGCCCGGACCTGTTCGGCCGACCCGGGCACGGTCTCAAAGATCCGATCGCGCATCCAGGCTGCGGCGATGGCGCGGCGGAAGTCTTTTGCAAAGCCTTCGGGGGTATAGAGGTTGGCCTCCAGCCAGGCGCTGAAGGCGTCTTCCCCGCCGGCATCGGCGACGAGGCCGGCCAGGCGGTCTTCAAAATCGGACTCGCTCAAAGTGAACCCGTTTTCGGCGGCCGCCCGGGCGAGCAGGATCTGGTCGATAAAGTCGTCGCGCACGCGCACACCGGCCTCCTCGTTGGAGAGCTCCGGGACCCCGAGGTGGAGGCGCTGGAGGGCCTGGTTGTACTCGTCAAGCGTGACGGGCTCGCCGTTGACGGTGAATGCGAGCGGCACAGCGGTCGGCGTGAAGGTCGGTTCGGCGTCCGGGGAGGGCGGCTGGAAACTGGTCGCCGTGGGGGCGCGCTCGGGGGGCTGCGAGGGCGTCTCGCCGTCTGGCGCAGTCGTGCCGACCGGGCCCGGTGAGGTACACGAACCCAGCAGGAAGGCGAAGACCAGAAGCGGTGCAGTGCGGCGGTGTGCGCGAATTTTCACGAGCAGGGATTATACCCCCCCACGCCGGCATTCGTTACAATTGCCATATGCCATCCGAACCGAGCCGAAAACCGAGGCATCGCCCGACCTCCGAATCTTCGGCTCGGTTCTTAATGGATTCGGTCCTTCTGCGCCGGATCGTCCGCGCGATCATTTTCACCCTGTGCCGGGTCGAGCAGGTCGGGGCGGAGCACATTCCGCCGTCCGGCGGCGTACTGCAGGCGGTCAACCACCTCAGTTGGATCGACGGTCCTTTGATCTTCGCCGTCTACACCCGCCGGGACGTGACCGCACTGGCGGCCACCAAATACCGGCGCAACGCCCTCTCCCGCTGGCTGCTCGATTCAGCCCGGGTGATCTGGGTCGACCGGGAGCACCCGGAGCCGCGGGCGCTGAAAGAGGCGGTCCGGTTCATGCGGCAGGGCGGGCTGGTCGGGATCGCCCCGGAGGGCACCCGCAGCAAGACCGGCGGTTTGATGCCGGCCAAGCCGGGGGTCGCCTTCCTGGCCAAACAGGCCGGCGTCCCGATCCAGGCCGTCGGCGTGACGGGCACGGAGCGAGTCTTCCGGATGCTGGCGACGTTCCGGCGGCCCAGGATCCGGGTTTCGTTCAGCCCCGTCTTCGAGTTGCCGCGGGTCGACGGAGACGATCGGGACGAGATCCTCAGGATTTACACGGACGAGATCATGTGCCGGATCGCAGCGCTGCTGCCGCCGGAATATCGCGGCGTCTACACAGACCACCCGCGCCTGCTGCAGCTCCTGAAAAAATAAACCGGCGCCGAGCGATGCTCGGCGCCGGTTTATTTTCTCAATCCATTCACCTCAACCAGGTCGAAGACCACCTCTTCCTTCCCTGTCAATTTCTCCTGCACCTTGCGGGACACCAGGTCCAGGTGGGCGGGGTGGGCGACGTAGTCCACATCGTCGGCGGGGACGGTCAGGACGGGGCAGAGGGTGAAGGAGGCGATCCACTCCTCGTAAAGGGCGTTGAGGCGGTCGAGGTAGTCGGGCTCGATCCCGCGCTCGTAGTCGCGGCCGCGGCGGCGGATGCGGTCGAACAGGGTCTCGGGCGAAGCGCGCAGGTAGACGACGAGGTCCGGCGGGGGCAGGAAGGCAGACAGCGAGCGGTACAGGGCGGTATAGGTCTCGTAGTCGCGGGCGCTCATCTCGCCGCGCAGCCGCAAGTTGCGGGCGAAGACCTCGGCGTCCTCGTAGACGCTGCGGTCCTGGATCACGGAGGCAACCTGCCGGCTCAGCTCGTGATGCAGCCGCAGCCGGTTGGCCAGGAAAAAGACCTGGGAATGGAACGACCAGGTCTTCATGTCTTCGTAAAAATCCGAGAGATAGGGGTTCTCAGCGACCGGTTCGTAGAACGGCTGCCACGCCAGCCGCTCACACAACAGCGCCACCAGGGTCGACTTACCCACGCCGATATTCCCGGCGACGACGACGTATTTTTTCATCCTACCTCCTCGGCGAATCAGAGAATGGGCGAATGGGCGAATGGGCGAATTCGCCTATTCGCCCATTCGCCCATTCTCTCCCTCACTCTCAATTGCCGCAAAAAAGCACACCGCCTTCCCCCGATCGTCGTCCATGATCAGTTCGAGGCGGCAGCCGGGGCGGACGGTCTCGACGTCGATCAGGTGCAGGCTGGTCCGCAGGGCCCCGGCTCGCTCGCCGAGTTCTTCCGGCAGATAGGATTCGACGACATTCTCGGAATCGTAGAAGAACTTCCGGTCGAAGATGACGTCCGGATCCTCCAGGAAGATGGCCAGCGGATAGGTGTTCGATTCCATCAGGTCCTGGAAGAAATGGGTCCCGAAAGAGGGTTCGGGAGCCGGGCCGATGTCGGCGCCGGTCAGCTCGATCAGGGCGCGGGCGTTGAAGATGTCGGAATACCCGACCTTGACCCCCAGTTCCAGGTTGGAAGTGCCCCAGCGGCCCGGGCCGATGCAGATATAGACCTGGTCCTGCAGGGCCTTGTTGAGCTTCCCGATCGCCCGCCCCACCTGCAGGCGGTCGGCCTCGGTGGGCAGGCTGAAGTAGCCCTCGGCCGGGACATAGACGACGTAGCGGATCCCGGTAACGTGGCCGCGCGGCACCATCCGCTTCGTGGAGAAGACGATGTCGGCCTGGTCCAGCCCGGCGGGGAGCTGGACGTGGCTGTCCCGGATCTGGCTCTGCGGGCGGCACTGCAGGATCGAGATGCGCACATCGGGATGGGTCGTGCGAGCGTCCGTGATCCGGATGGCAAATTCCATGTCGACCGGGCTCTGGTAATGCTTCTCCAGGGTCTTAAGCAAGCGGCGCATCCGGTCCGGGAACGGGGTGCGGCGCAGCAGGTCGTCGAAGGTGATGACCAGCCGGTCCGTCCCGCTGTCGAGCAGGTTGCTGCGGATCGGGGAGAGAAAGCCGTCCTTGTAGACCTGGGCCACGTAGCGCAGGATCGGATAGCGGGCGTTGAGCACTTCGGAGACCGGGAGCGTCTTGAACTCGTTGGCCTCCAGGTCGATCACGTCGACGGACTGTTGGGAGTAGCGCATGATCGCCTGGGAGGAGGTCTCGGGCCGCAGGGTCGGGTGCGAGAGGGCGACCAGCCGGGGGTAGTCGTTCGCAACCGTGTCGACCGCCCGGGTCCCCAGCCCCCAGACGAGCCGCAGAAAGCCGTCGTCGCGGTTGATGCGGGTCGACCAGCGGTACAGGTTGCGGCTGAAGGCCACTCCGGCGGCGTGCGGGAGGAGATACCGCTCGAACCGCTCCCCCTCGACGGCCTGGATCAGGATCGCCATGCGCTCGTCGTAGTCCTGCAGGCCCTTGCTGCGGCGGTAGATCAGGGCGTCCGGGTTGAGGGTGCTGGCGTAGACGCTTGCGATCGCCCGAGTGAGGAACTGCAGGTTCTCCTCCGGCGTCCCCTGGTTCGGGCAGAAAAAGCTCTCATATTTCCCGGCGAACGACGTCCCGAAGTTGTCCTCCAGCTGGCTCGACGAGCGGACGATGACCGGGTGGGGGCTGAGGCGTTCGAGCATCTCTCCCAGGCGCTCGAGGATATCGCGCGGGAACTCGCCCGCCAGGTACTGCTCCCAGATGACCGGGTACTCGGCCCGGATCTCCTCCTCGCTCTTGTACTTCTGGCGGTTCCACTGCATCAGCCCGTTGCGGGTCATGAAGGTGTACATCAGGTCGGCGCCGAGGAAGTAGGAGATGGGGACGTGGAGACTCTCCCGGACGTCCTCGTCGCCTTTTTCCTTCAGGATGGCCTCCGCCAGCAGCATCCCGGCGGCCTTCCCGCCGATCTTGCCGTACCCGATCTTGTGCTTGAGGATCGCTTCCAGCGCGTCGATGCTGAACCAGTCCTTGGCGATCCGGACGTACTCGAGCTGGTCGCTGATCATGGCCCGGATCAGGACGACCTTGATCTCCTCCAGGATGGCCTGGTTCTTCTCCTGCTCCTCGGGCGGCATCTGGAGGATGGCGCGGGCCTGGTCGAAGAGCATGTACTTGGGCGAGAGCTCGGGGCTGAAGGAGAGGGCGACCTCCTGCTCGTGGCCGCGGTTGGCCAGCGAGTTGATGACGATCTGCTCGAACAGCTCGTAGGGCAGGTTGGTGGCGAAGTAGAAATCGGTCAGGTGTTCGCGCACGCGGTGGACGCGGGTGTCCCAGACCGTGGCCGGCTCTTCTCCGTACGGATCGGCCAGCCCCTCGCGCTTTTGGGAAAGGATGGCCTGCTCCCGCACGATCTCCTCCAGCTCGTTCGGGGAGATGACCCCCATCTTGTCCAGCTCGGCGCGCATCTCCTCCCGGATCCGGTCGGCCAGGATCGGATACTCAGCCAGCGCAAGCGAGACGCGGAGGATCGGGTCGGTTCGGGGGGAGGGGAAGGTCATAATGAGGAAAAGTTGAATACAGGCCGGGGCTTTGCCCCGGCCTGTATTCAACTTTTCCGTAAATTAAAAATGCATCGGCATAATGACGTGCAAAAACCCGTCGTTCCCGCCGAGGGGGCGGACGACGCCGGGGCTGGAGGACTGGGTGGTCTCGAGGGCGACGTTGGGGGTGCCGACGACTTCGAGGACGTCGCGCAGGTAGCGGACGTTGAAGGCGATCAGCAGCGGCGGGCCTTCGATCGTGGCGTCGACGACGGTCTCGTTCTGGCCGGTCTCCTCAGACTGGGCGAAGATCTCGACCGTGCCGGGGGCCATTTCCTCCTCGCCGGGCTTGATGCTGATCCGGGCGATGTGCGAGCTCTCGCGGGCGAAGATCTCGGCCTGGCGGCAGGCTTTGAGCAGGGCCTCGGTCGAGATGACCGAGCGGGTGTCGTATTTGACCGGGACGACCTGCTCGAAATCGGGGAAGGAGCCTTCGATCAGCTGGGAGGTCAGCTCGACGTCCTTGTGCCGGAAGACGACCTGGCCGCGTCCGCGCGGCATCGCCATGGTGACCATTTCGCTCCCGTCGCCGGCGATGCGGGCCAGCTCGGTCAGGGCCCGGGCGGGGATGATGATCCGGACCGGCTCGGAGACCTCGGAGGAGAGTTCGGCCTTGCGGATCGAGAGCCGGAAGCCGTCGGCGGCGGCCATCCGGATAGTGTTTCCTTCGACTTCCACCAGCACGCCGGTCAGGACCGGCCGGGCCTCGTCCTGCGAGGCGGCGAAGGCGACCTGGTGGATCATCTCCTTCAGATCGGAGACGTTGATCTGGAGACCTTCGCTCAGATCGGGGGCCGGCATGGGTGGGAACTCCTGGGGGTCGATGCACTTGATATCCGTGTTGGTCGTCCCGCAGGAGACGTGGAGCTTCTGGGTGCTCTCCTCGAGGTCCATCAGGACGTGGTCCTTGGGCAGGGTGGCGACCAGGTCGGAGATCGTGCGGGCCGGGATGGTGGTGGAGCCTTCGCGCTCGATCTTGGCCCCGATCCAGGTCGTGATCCCGAGCTCGAGGTTGGTGGCGGAGAGGCGCAGCCGGCCGTCGTCTGTGGCGGCGAGGACGTTGGCGAGCACCGGCAGGGTGCTGCGCGGCGAGACGGCGCGAGAGACGATGTTCAGCCCGTACGCGAGGTTTTCCTGCAGAATGGATACCTTCATGGAGGACTCTCCTGGATGAGGCTTTCCGAAAATGGGGCTGCGCCGGCTGCGCCGGCGCAGCCCCATTTTCGGAAGGTTGGCATGGCCCGGCGATTTAAAAAAAGTATACATCGGGAAGATCGAAATGACCACCTCTGCGCCGATTTTTTACCGTCCACGCCCGATTCGAGGCCCGTCCGGGAACGAAATCGGGGTGGGAGGTGTAAATAGGGTGAACGGATCTTTGCAGGTGACTGTCACTGGGGGTGTGACTGTCACCTTATTGGAGATAACGATGAACAAATCGCACCTGCTCTTCCTTTTCACCGTCCTGGTCTCCTTCCTCCTCACCGCCTGCAGCACCCCGGCGGCCGCTTCCGGGAGCGAGAACCTGGGGAAAGGCCCGGTATCGACCGGCCAGGCCGCCTGTCCGGTCACGCAGCCGCCCGCCGAGCCCTTCGTCCCGCCAAAGCCCTGGCCGGAGACGTATCCCTATGCGGGCCGCGTCTGGTACGGCAGCGCCGGCCTGTGGACCGCCCTGCCCGAGGATGGGGAATGGCGCCAGCTGCTCTACGGCGATAAGTTCTGGTGGTGGAGCGAAGAATTCGACGTCGAGGAGGACTCGACCCCCAACCTCGTCATAAGCGCCCGGCGGCTGGACGGAAAAGCTCCCGAGGTCCTCACCGACGAAGCGACCAACGGCTACCACGACTCCTTCAACTGGGCCATGCTGATGGGGCTGACGGTCGAAACACCCGGCTGCTGGGAGATCACGGGGGAATACGCCGGGCACACGCTTTCGATCGTCGTCTGGATCCCGGCAGAATAAGCAAAAAGAGCGGCGGCCGGGGGCTTGCGAAGGTGAAAACTTCGCAAGCCCCCGGCCGCCGCTCTTTTTTTACATTCTCAATAGATTTACGATCGCACTGATCAGGATCGACAACCCGATCAACCCCGCAATCACGCCCACGGCGATCACCCACGGCGACAGCCGGGCCTCCCCCTCCGGGGCTTCCCCCTCGGCCAGCTTGCGGACCGTCTCGGCGACTTGCTTCGCAAGCTTCGGGAGCGAGCTCGGGTCGGTATCGACCCAGACCCAGCCCGGCGACCGCATGGGGACGACGATCCGGGTCCCCGGAAACTCCTTCAACCAGATCCGCAGCGCCTCCGGCGGGTTCGCCGCCATCGCCGCCGGCAGGACGACGGCGCCGGCGCTGGTCAGGTCCGCTCCCGGGATCCCGCCGCCGGCGAAATGGACCGCCACCGGGATCTCCTCCGCCTCCTCCCGGATGGCGGCCACGACCGGCCCGGTAAAGGCCTCGTTCCCCGGGTCGAGCACCAGGACGGGGAACAGGCTGTGCTTCTCCGCCAGCGCCTGCGCAGACTGCCGCCCGTCCGCCCGCAGGACACCCCAGTGATAGACCAGCAGGAGGCCGAACAGGACCAGGTTCTTCCCCATCCCGGCGATCGCTTCACCGGAATCGGGCGGCTGTTCGCCGAGCACCTGGCTGAGCAGCTGGAAGATCAGCCCGCCCGCGCTGACCATGACCCCGACTACCCCCACGAAGACGGCCAGGTACAGGTAAGCTTTGCGGACCAACGACCGGCGCGCCCGCTCGCCGGCCTCGCCGCCGGCCAGCGCCTGGGTGTTGAGCTCGAGCCAGGGCCGGATCCACAGCGGCAGCCCGACCGCCAGCGCCGCCAGGCTCCCGGCCAGCCGGTTCCGGGCGACCGGGCCGGTCAGGCCCTGTCCCCCGGTCAGGTACGCGACGATGAAATCCCCGAGCGACTGCAGCGCGGTGAACGAGACGATTAGCCCGACGAAGGCCAGGATCGACCGGTACAGCCGCCAGAGCGACTCCCGCCGCGGCGCCTCCGGGATCTCCTCCCGGTCGGTCCGCACGACCCGCGCAAAATAAAACCACAATCCGGCAAACGGCAGCAGCGCGGCCAGCGACGACGTGTTCTCCACCATCCAGTCCGATAGCGAGACCCGCCGGCCCAGCAAGACCTGCAGCGTCGCATAAATAATTTCGCCCGACACCGCCAACACCGTCCCGAGCCCGACCAGCAGCAGCAGGTACAAAAAGACCTGCCGGAAAAGCGACAGCCCCTCCTCCTCGTTCTCGAGCGATTCCTGCACCGTCCGCCAGGCCGACCACCACAGCACGGCCCCGAAGACGCCCAACGAAAGGCCATTGGCGAGCGGCGCAAGGGCGTTGATGTTCGGCGGGCCAAAGCCCTCCAGGACGAAGCGGCCCAGCTGCTGGACCCCGACCACGAGCAGCCCAAGCGCATACGCCACCAGGGCATATCGGAAGACCCGCCGGACCGTGACCAGGTTCTCCAGCGAGTGGACCGGGCGATCGCCATCCGGGTCCGGGATGCCGGCGCGCCAGTCCGCCCGCAGAACGGTGAGGATGTACACCGCCAGCCCGGCGTTCATCAGCACGGCGATCCCGTTGTCGATCAAGGTCTGCCCGAAACCGACCATGACTTGCTCCGCCTGCAGCCCGATCAGGTCCACCAGGAAGCGGTTCAGGACGGCCAGCGCGTTCTGGAAGACCGGCAGGAGCAGACCGAGCAGCAGACCGTACAGGAAAATCGCCCGCACCCCCGAGCCGCGCTCGTCCGGCTGCCGGTCGATCCGGCGCTGGGCCAGCCACCAATGCAGCAGGAAGACGGGCAGCCCGACGATGATCGTCGCCAGCGCGCCCGCCAGCTGGGAAGCCCCCCCGCCGACCCGGCCCGTATCCAGCATGGCGCGCAGCAAATTGATTACGCCCCACAGGACGACTTCGAGGCTGATCGCGGTGACAAGGTAGATGTAAAGGCGGCGAATGGTTCTCACTTAAACCTCCAAAAAACTCCGCGTGAGCGGGGCCGCGCCCCGCTCACGCCGAGTTTTTTGATACCTCCCCGTTCAGCGGGGAAGCTCTGCATACCAACCAAAATCCCAAAACGGATACGGCATCATGACGATCTTCCACTCGCCCGCTTCCAGCTGCAGGACGGCCGTGTCGGGGTGGTCGAAGCCGGGGTCGAAGGGGCCGCTGCTGCCCTGGACGACGGTCACGTCGACGACGGCCTCATCTTCGATCATTTCCGCCTCTCCGACGCGCAGTCCCGCGTTCTGGTGCGGGTCGACCCGGATAAAGAAGGTCCGGAACTCGACGGATGAGGGCTTTCCTTCCCCGGCAGCCAGGTAACCGTAAGCCCGCTCGTAGTCCTCGCGGGTCAGCGCCAGGATATAGTTGTGGACGGCGGCCTCCGGGCTGCCGTCCGCGACGTAGTCCTGCCCGGACCGCCCGGTCGCAAAGAGGACCAGCGCCGTTACCACGAGCACGCCGATGAAGATCAGGATCCCGAACAGAAATCGATCGTTTTTCATTTTTTTCTCTTTGTCGAATTTGAAGCCCCAGGGGGCTGCGCCCCCCGGGGCTTCAAATTCGACCCTATTTAACCCAGCCGCGCAATTCCATCGCATCCACCACGCTGCGGATCCCGACCATATAGGCCGCATCACGGGTGTAGACCCCTTCCTGCTCGGTCATCCGCAGCACGTTCCGGAAGGCGCGGGTCATATTCTCGTCCAGCCGGTTGAGCACTTCTTCGCGGGTCCAGTAGAAGTTGATCTGGTTCTGGACGCCCTCGAAGTAGGAGACCGTCACCCCGCCGGCGTTGCACAGGAAGTCCGGGATCACGAAGACGCCGTTTGCTTCCAGCACCTGGTCGGCCTCGATCGTGGTGGGGCCGTTGGCGCCCTCCGCCACGATCTTGACCCGGTCGCTGATCCGGTTGACGGTCTCTCCGTTGACCTGGCCCTCCAGCGCGGCCGGGATCAGGACGTCGACGTCCTTGGTGATCCAGGCGTCGCCGTCCTCGATCACGTATCCGTCTGCCACGGCCTTGCTCTTGTCGATCGTCCCGTAGACGTTGGTGATGCTCTGCAGGAAGTGCGGGTCGATCCCGTTCTCCTTGTAAGCGGTGAAGGGCTGCTTCTCGTCGAAGTCCCAGCATGAGACGCAGACGACTTTCCCGCCGAGCTGTTCGATGAACCCGATGGCGGCGTACTGGGCGACGTTGCCAAAGCCCTGGACGGCGGCGGTGCAGTTCTCCGGCTCGAGGCCGAGGTGTTTCATCGCCTCCCGGATCGTGTAGACGACCCCGAACCCGGTCGCTTCGGTCCGCCCGAGCGACCCGCCGCCGCCGACCGGCTTACCGGTGATGACGCCGGGCGTATACTCGCCGACCATTTTGGAATACTCGTCCATCATCCAGCTCATCATGCGCGGAGACGTCCCGACGTCGGGCGCCGGGACGTCCTGCATCGGGCCGATGTTGCGCCAGATCTGGCGGATGTAGCCGCGGCACAGGGCTTCCTGTTCGCCGATCGTCAGCGAGGAGGTCGAGATCGGGACACCGCCCTTGCCGCCCCCGAGCGGGATGTCGGCGACGGCGCATTTCCAGGTCATCCACATCGCCAGCGCCCGGACGGTGTCGAGCGTCTCGGACGGGTGGAATCGGATCCCGCCTTTGGCCGGACCGCGGGCATCGTTGTGCTGGACCCGGTAGCCGGTGAAGGTGCGCATCGTCCCGTCGTCCATCTCGACCGGGATCTGGAATTTGAATTCCCGCATCGGGTGGCGCAGGAATTCGCACACGTACGGATCGAGATTGAGCTTGTCGGCCACGTCATCGAACTGGGCCTGGGCCATCTCGAAGGCGTTGATGGTTTCGGACATCGAGTCTCCCGTACAGATTGAAACATCAAGGGCAGCGGGGGGTTGCGCCCCCAGCAGCCCTTGATTTTTCAATCATTATACTCCTGCAAACGGCGCCGCATCTGCTCCCGCACCACCCCCGGATCCGCCCGCCCGCCGGAGCGGCGCATGACCTGCCCGAACAGATAATTGGCAATCGCCGTCTTCCCCGCGGTATATTCCGCCACCGCCTCCGCGTTCTCCGCCAGCACCTCCCGCACCCAACCGGCGACCGTCGCCTCCTCCGAGATCTGCGCCAGCCCCAGCGCCTCGACCACCTCGGCCGCCTGCCGACCGGTGCGGTACATCTCTGCCAGCGCTTTTTGCGCTGACGCCGCGTTGACGGTCCCCGCCGCCAGCAGGCCGAGCAGGGCGGCCAGGTCCTCGGGT
>DATKDL010000156.1:0-21480 GCA_035512695.1 Anaerolineales bacterium
ATTCAGCGTAGATCGGGGTAACTGGTACAAATCGAACCGTTATTATCCCGAAGACCGGCTCGTCATGACCGCAGGGCGCTGGCCGCTGGATAAGCCGCTCGCGCATGCCGATGGCTCAGGCTGGTTCGATGCCGCGCCCCTCGGACGCGTCTGGTATGAGGTCGAAACCGGCGGGCAGGTTCGCGATTTGATGTCTTTCGATCAACGCTTCGTCCCGCACGAAGGAACTGTTTACACAGACCTGGATTACGGCTCCGTCCAGGGAAGGGCCACGACGTGGCTTCATCCCCGGCATTCCCTGCTGGTCATCCGCTGTGAATTTTCCGGGCCCGTCACGCTCAAGGCCTGGATGGGCCCCGGAGTCTGGGTCGAAGAGGGCTGGGATACGGACCCTTTTTACAAGGTCGAAATGGGGCCGGGAGCTGCCGGCCGGTACGATCTGGGTGAAAGCCAGGGCCGATATGAAATGCGGCTCGAGGCCGGGGACGGCGGCTGTGAAGACCTTATCGACCAGGCAGCCACCTCCAACCGGGGATTGGCCGCCTCCGGCACGGTCTTTACGATTTACTTTTCTATCTACGATAACCTCCAGGCGCTGAAACCCGGCTGGATGGATGAGGCGGTTGGGGCCGGCTACGATTCGCTTCGTTCTGAAACCCTGTCATCCTGGCGTGATTACTTTGCCGCTTCCTCCGTCTTCATACCGGATGCTCAATTCCAGTATTTCTATGACGCCGGTCTTTACCATATCAAAGCCATGCAGAGCCGAGAAAGCGGCGGTTTACCGGTCAACAATCTGCGCAGGACCTGGTCTTCCCATATATTTTGGGACTCCTATTTCTTGCACCGGGCCCTCCTGGAAGCCAACCGGATCCCTGAAGCCCTGGAAGGCTGCCGTTTTTTCCAGCGCACGCTCGAGCATGCCCGCCGCCACGCCCGGGAGGAATTCGAAGCGGGCGGCCTGAAATGGGATTGGGAGATCACGCACGACGGCCGCAAAGCGTACGGGGCGCTGCTCCACATGAAGTTTCAGATTCACAACAATGCCTCTTATGCCAACCAGATCTGGCAGTATTACGAATTCACCCGGGATGAACGTTATCTGGCCGAGTTTTATCCCATACTGGAAGGATTGGCACAGTTTTTCCTGGAAGCAGTCGTCGAGGAGGTCGACGGCGAATTAGGCATCGGGAGCGTGGTCGGGGTCCACGAAAGCCCGGAAAAGGTCCGCAATGATGGGATTACCGTAGCCGGAGCGATTGCCATTCTGCAGCACTGTGCAGACGCCGCCAGGATTCTTGGAAAGGAAACGGACTTCACACGGCGCTGTTCCGACAGCGCCGCGCGGTTGTTAAGTACGATCGACCGTCTGTTCAATGGCTCGTATTTCAAAGCCTCGGACGACTCCGACGCGCTCAACATGAGTTCGATTGCCCTGATTTACCCGATGAATGCCGTTTCTCCGGCCGATGAAAGGGCCAGATTGACAGCCCGGGCCTTCGTGAACCGCTACGAAGGCCGGATGGTTGGGCACGGCGCCTCGGAGACCGGTTTCCCATGGGCTGCCGGCGTGCTGGCGACGGTGATTGCCGGAAGCGGAGATGGGGATACCGCCTGGGAGATTATCGAAACCACCCGCCCGACGATCTGCACGCACGGCGGAATGACCGAAGTGATGGAAAACGGCGAATGGAATATGCAATATTTCGGCACCGCTGAAGGGGCCGTCTGCACCGCGCTGCACCATCTGCTTCTCCAGAGCGAAAAAGAAATCATTTCGTTATTCCCTGCCCTGCCGTCAGCCTGGAAAACGGCTTCCTTCGTCAATTTGCTGGCCTCCGGCGTCCTGGTCACGGCTTCCTTCGCTCACGGAAAAGTGTTGTGTTCCGTTAAAAATATCGCGAGCCGAACCATCGAGCGCGCATTAGAATACAAGGACCAGGCCATCACCGTCCGGCTGGATCCCGGGGAAACCCGTAGCCTTGAAATCATTTGATCCCTCCGGCCCGCACCGGATGAGCCGGAATTGACGAACAAGCCATTTATGCCTTCCATTTCGTCTGCGCCCTCGCCGCCTGTCGCCCCTCGCCAGGTGTTCGCCGCGCTGTTCCTGGTCGCTGCCGGCGCCTTGATCTTTGAGATCGCCCTGACTCGGCTGTTTTCACTGTTTTTCCAATACCATTTCGTCTTTCTGGCCGTTTCGATCGCGGTTTTTGGCCTGAGCATCGGCGCGGCGCTGGCACGGCTGATCCGCCCTGGACCGGCCGGGCTTCTGTCGGCGAATCCGTCCCAGCGCCTGGTCCAACTCCTGATCGGGATCTCCCTCGCCTACCCCGCGGCCGCCCTTCTCATCGCCCTGCTGCCCGCTACGGCATCGATCTGGCCCCGGGCTGTTCTGGCTCTGATTCCCTTCGTAGGGACAGGCTTTTTCACGGCGACGGTATTCGAATATTTCAGCGAAACGTCCGGATCGCTGTACGCGGCCGACCTGATCGGCTCCGCTGCAGGGCTTGTTCTCGTCGTCGTCCTGCTAAACAGCTTGAGTGCGTTCACGATTGTGTACATAATCGGGGTCGTGCTCTCGGGAACAGCCTTCTATCTGGGGTTGAGCCTCCAGGCCGGTTCGCAGTGGCTGCGGGCTTCGGCGGCCGGAATCACAATTCTGATCCTCGGCCTGAATCTGATGACCGGTTGGTTGGACTATGACCCCCTGCGCCTGGATATCGACACGGCCCCCAGGGATAAGACGATGCTGTTCATCCTCAACGACCCCGCGCAGGAGGCAAAAATCATCCGCACTGCGCAGAGCCCCTTCGCCCGGGTGGACGTGGTGCAATCGAATAATCCCTCGGCCATGTTCGTGTTCACCGATGGCGGTGCGGGCAGCTATATGGTGCGCTTCGATGGCCGGACGCCGGACCTGACGTTGCTGTCTACAATCGAGGCGCTCCCGTTTGTGGTCCGGCCGGCGGAGCGCGTCTTGATCGTCGGCGCCGGCGGCGGGAAAGACATCCTGATGGCGCTCGCCGGCGGCGCAGGGAGCATCACCGCCGTCGAGGTCAATCCGGCCATCGTGGACATCACTCGCGAGCTGGGCAATTTCAACGGGGATATCTACGACCGGCCTGAAGTCCTCACGATCCGCGGCGATGGGCGCAACTTCGTCGAACGCTCGCAGGATGACTACGATCTGATCTATCTGAACCTGGTCTACACCCAGGCGGCCGAACCGGCCAGCCAGACCCTTGTTGAAAACTATATCTTCACCGAGGAGGCCTTCGAGGCCTATTACGACCGGCTTGCGCCCGGAGGGCATCTCGCCGTCGTTTCGCACAACGCATTGGAGGGCAGCCGGGCCGCCGTCACGGCGCTCAAAGCGCTGCAAAATCTTGGCATCGAGCCGAATAGAGGCCTGGACCATCTCGCCCTGTGGATGTACCCCTCGGAGGATCCAACCCTCCGGACCACGGTGATGCTGCTCGGAAAAGAAGCACTCACCACGGGGACTCTCCAGACGCTGACTTTTGGAGCGCAGCGCTTCGGGATGACCGCTCTCTTTAACCCGGGCGAATATGAATTGCCCTTTGCTTCGCTGCGCCGGCTCAGCGATGTCGATGATTTCATCGATCCTGGCGCCAGCTACGACCTGAGCCCCACGACAGACGACAGCCCTTTTTTCTTCAAACTCGATTTTGGCACCCCCCCGGCCATCCGGCAGGCATTGATTGGGGCGATGTTCGTGGCGGCCATGCTGTTCACGGCTGCTGCACTCTTATTCCAGAAACAACCCGGCAGTTCACACGTCCGCTGGCTGGTGATGGTGGTTTACGCCGCGCTGATTGGGGCGGGCTATCTGCTCGTCGAAATCCCCCTGATCCAGCGGTTTCAACTGCTCCTCGGGTATCCGATCCTGACCCTGTCGGTGACGCTGGGCACGATGCTGTTCGCGAGCGGGCTGGGCAGCCTGATCAGCCAGCGCTGGGAGACAGGAACGCTGATCAGCCGGGTAGCCCTGGCCGCCTTCCTCATCGCTGCCCTGGGCCTGGTGTACCGTTTCATCCTCCCTCCCCTGGTCGACGCCTTCCTGCCGGCCGGCATGCCTGCACGTATTGCCGCCGTCGTGATCCTGTCAGCGCTGATCGGTCTGCCGATGGGCATCCCATTTCCCAGCCTGATCCGCCTGGCCGGGGATTCGCAACAGCAAGTCGCTCTCTTGTGGGCGGTGAACGGCGCGTTTTCCGCCCTGGGTTCGGTATCGGCCGTGATCCTGTCCATGGCTTATGGTTTCAGCTGGGCATTCGTCGCCGGAGCCTTTTGCTATCTTGTATTATCCGGCCTGGTATGGGCGATGGTCCCCGGACGCACGGCGGCAGCGTGAGCGCCCACGAGTGTGGGGAGTACCATTCCGGAACGGCAGGTTCATTGTGATCCAAAAAAAGAATCCATTCCAAAATATGGCATGCGGGGTGATCTCTCCGCAGGAGTGGGGACTGGCGGTCGCCCGAGCAGGCGAGAGCATTGTGCCCGGCCTGGGAGAATCGGGAATCGACCTTGAGAAACGCATGCGAAATTGCGTTGACCTGTGGCTACCCAGGCACTTCGACGAGAAAGAGGGGGCTTTCCACGGCTTTTACCGCGCCCCGGATCATATTTTCGAGCCTCCCCAGACGGTCAATTTGATCGCTCCCTGGCTGTCGCTGGCGGCCTATGATCGCTGGCAGGATGGTCGGTACCTGGGGCAGGCGGGCAGCGCCGCGGATTGGTTCTATCGGCACTTCGTCGTCTCCCATCCCATGAGTGTCGTGATCGGCGGCGTGCGCGAAAGGCTCCCGGATGGCGAATTGTGGACGAAATTCGCCGCGGAATACGTCCTGCTTGCGATCGGCATTTACAATCGCACCGGCCAGGATCGCTACCTGGCCCACGCCCTGCAGAGCGCCGGCTTCCTCATCCAGTCGGCCCGCCACGGTTTCGCCCCGCGCTATGGCGAGCGGGAAAACCGCTGGCTGGAAAAAGGCTGGCAGTCGTTCGGCCGCGCCGTGGAAGCCTTTCTTTGTCTGGGACAGGCGACCGGTGAGGAGCGCTGGTTTTCTGCTGCATTGCAATGGGGGGAGTACGGCCTGAAGCTGATGGCTGAGGACGGCGGACTGTATCTGATCGACGAGGACTATTTCAACACCGACATCGCCGCCGATGAGCTGCGGGCATTCGTGTTTCTTTACGAGCGGACCGGCGATCCCAGGTGGCTGAATGCAGCGGAACGCAGCGCCGGCTGGCTGATCGCCCACCAACGGGACGACGGAGCCTGGCCGCTCACCATCGACCGGGACGGAAACACGGTGGTGGAGACCGTTGGGCCGGGGGATGTGCCCAATATTGCCGTGTCCTTTCTGCGGCTGCACGCCCATACCGGGGACAAAAGCATTCTGGATGCAGCGTCAGGCGCGTTTCGATACAGCCTGTCCACTCAGATCCTGCCGGGCAGCGGTCATCCGTATTCCGAAGATCCCAACGTCCAATGGGGATTCTGGTCCTGGGATCCATACTATGATTACACCCTGTCCGGCGACCAGGCCACGCATCATGTCCGCGGTTTAATGTTTGCGCTGGACTACTTGCTGCAGTGAGCGCCTGAAATGGCTCCGGGCCGCCCCACATTTCGCGAACAATTCATCGACCTGTACATCGCGTCGATCGACCTGATCACGGCCAACGTGGTCTGGTTCCTGCTGTGTCTTCCCCTGGTCACCGTGTTTCCGGCCACCTGCGGCCTTTACTACGCCATGAATCATTTTGCCCACGGTAGGGTGGGCAACGGACGGCTAGTCTGGGAAGGATTCCGGCAGCATTTCTGGCTAAGCTGGAAATGGGGGCTCAGCAATCTGGTGGTATTCGGGTTGCTGTGGGTGAATATCGAGTTTTACCGGCAGTTCGAGGCCGGCTGGGCGGCCTGGGCCCGGTCCTTCATGATCCTCTTCTTCATTCTGTGGGGCCTGCTGCAGCTGTATACCTTTCCACTGCTTCTCGAGCAGGAGGAGCAGCGGCTGCGCACTGCGCTGCGGAACAGCCTGGTTCTGTTCATCCGGCGACCGCTCCAGATGTTCGGCTGGTCGTTCACGATTTTCATCTTTGCGCTGGGCAGCAGCTCGTTCCTGCCGTCCGCCTGGATCGTGATCACCGCCAGCCTGTGCCTTTATTTTTCCAACCGGGCGACGATCGATGGCATCGCGCTAATTTCCAAACCCTCGCCACCTGCGCTCGATGAATAGAATCTACCCTCTCCGGTCGGCCTGGCAGTTCCGCCGCGAAGACGCCGACTCCTGGCGGCTGATCGAGATGCCCGGGACCTTCGAGGCCGCTGGAGCGCCAAAAGACGACCCGGGCCCATACTGGCTTCGCACCACGCTGGATATCCCGGGGTTCCTGCCCGGCCAGCGCCTTTGGCTCCGCTTCAACGGCGTCAGCTACGCCTGCGAAATATATATTGGTGAACGAAAAGTTGGGAACCATATCGGGACCTGGGACGCCTTCCGGGTCGAGCTGACAGATACAGTAACACCGGGACTCCAGGCCGAGCTGAAGATCAAGATCGAAAAAGCAGCCAGCCCCACGGCAGGCTACCAGTCCCCTACCGTCCCGGGAAATTATCCGCTGCGCGAAACCCTGGCCGGCTTTCCACCCTATATCTGGGGACATGCGTTCGGCGGCCTGTGGCAAAACGCTTTCGTTGAAATTACCGGCGAGGCAGCCCTCATGGATCTCTGGGTGACCGGGAAGATGGACGGCGCTGTCCGGGTGAGCCTGGCGCTCACCGCCCAGTCGCCGGCGACGCTGGAAATCCTCGATCCATCAGGTGAGCTGATCTATCAGGAAACCCGGCAGATATCGGACGCGCAGCCGGATTTCAACCTCAAGATCACAGATCCGTTTCTGTGGAGCCCGTGGGATCCGTATCTCTATACTGCGCGCCTGCGATTGCCGGGAGGCGCGGAACATGAAACCGTTCATGAAACCGCTCATGAAGTCGTTCATGAGCTGCGCTTCGGTCTGCGGAGCGTGGCGGCGCAGGGCAGTCGGATCCTGATCAACGGCTCGCCGGTGTTCGTCCGGATGGTGCTCTCCTGGGGCTGGTATCCGGAACACATCGCTCCGAACCCGGGCCCGGAACAGGTTCGGGCGGACCTGATCCGGCTCAAATCGATGGGCTACAACGGCGTGAAACTCTGCCTGTGGTTCCCACCGCAGTATTATTTTGACCTCGCCGATGAGCTGGGCATGCTGCTGTGGGTTGAGCTGCCCGTCTGGCTGCCAACGATGAGCGAATATTTCAAGCGCCAGACCCCGATCGAATTTGCTGCTTTGATGCGGCAGGCGCGCAATCATCCTTCGATCATACTCTACACCGTCGGCTGCGAATTGAACGAGGAGGCGGATGCTCCTACGGTTCGCCGCCTGTTCGAAATCGTGAAGGGCTTCGCCCCGGATGCCCTGGTTCGTGATAACAGCGGTTCCAGCGAGGCCTACGGGGGGTCTTTGGATGAGTCGGCTGATTTTCATGACCATCATTTTTACGCAGACCAGCAGTTCATGCGGCCGCTGCTGGATGCATTTGCGCCCGGCTGGCGGGTACCGCAGCCCTGGCTGTTTGGAGAGTTTTGCGATTACGACACCCTGCGGGACATCCCGGAGATCCAGGCCCGAAATCCCGGAACCCGCTGGTGGGAAGAGGATAATCCCCAGGGGGTCCGTGCTGCCATCGATCTCATCGATCAGCCCGGCGAGCTGCAGGCAAGCGGCCTTTGGGATCGGGCAGGCGAGCTTAACCAAATATCCGTCCGGCAGGGTTTGCTGCATCGAAAACTGACCATCGAGCTCATCCGCTCCAGATCCGATACCTCGGGTTATGTGGTGACGGGCGAGGTGGACACGCCGATTTCCACGGCCGGGATGTGGGATGAGCTGAATGCGACAAAATTCCCTCCTGGGGAATTCCGCCGATTCAACCAGGACACCGTCGTTTTCCTGGGCTGGAGGCGGCAGCGCCGCTGGATGGCGCGTGGAGACCGGCCGGTATTCCGGGATAATTTCTGCTTCCGGAGCGGCGAGGAGATACGCGCCCATCTCGTCGTTTCCCATTTCGGACCCGAGGGTGGGCCGGCCGTATTTTCCTGGAAGGCGACCGATCCGGAGGGCAGAATCATCGCTTCGGGGAGCGGGCAGGGCGGCCGGATGGCGCCCGGGGAGATTCGTGAAATCGGTGTTGCGGAGTTCAGCGCGCGGATGGTCGAGCATCCCCAACGGATCGACATGCAGGTGGATGTTCGGATCGGAAGCGCTCCCAGCACGAACCGCTGGCGGCTGTACGTTTTTCCGGCCGATCCCTGGCAGGGAATCGAGCCGGTATTTCTCCACGACCCGGTCGGCCGCCTGGAGGGGCTGCCGGCGGCCCTCCATGAGCCGGCCGGCCGTCCGGATGAGCTGCCGGCATTCGTCCAGGTGCCGGCGGTTCGATCCGGGGTGGGGATATTCACCGCCTGGGAACCATCCCTGGCGGATTGGATCGCTGGGGGTGGGAACGGAATACTGCTGTTGGAACGGGATGGGATGCTTTCTCCTGTCCCCAAAATCGAGCTCCCCTATTGGAGAGAATCTTTGAAATTCGCCGTTCCCCACCCTGCCTGGGGGGACTTTCCTGAACCCCATGACCCGAATATGCAATTCTACGGCATGGCCCCGGACGTGGCGCTGGACACTCAGGATTTCTCAGGAGAATTCAGACCGATATTTCAGCGGGTGGACACCAGGCAGTTCAGAATCTCCGATTATGTATTGGAACTCAGCATCGGACTCGGCCGTTTGCTCGTCAGTACCTTGAGGCTCGATGGCGGCCTGGGGGACCAGCCTTCCGGACTGGAAAACCATCCTGCTGGGGCCCATCTGCTGGCCTGCTGGCTGCGCTATCTTCACTTTCTTTCTCCAGCAGGCGCTGCGTAACATGAGCTCCTTAACTCAAGAGGAAATCAAGGCGCTCAACCAGGCAACACTGTCCTGGCGGAAATGAGATGTAGATTCTGTATTACAAGAATTTTCAACGACCCTGGATGCCGTCCAAAGGCCGCTGCGCCGGGCCTCAGACATCCGAAGCATGTATAATAATTTCGATGTCTCCGATGAGAAACCGGGTGATCTACGGCCTCAGTGGTTTTGCGCTTGGCCTCGGGTTCCCGACCGGCGCGTTCCTGATCGATACATTCCTGCGCGATCTGCCGGTCAGTCTTGATGCTTTTGCCGCCTTCCACCGCGATTCAGCGGCCTTCTGGCTCCTCGACATCGTCCCGGTCGTCCTTCTGATCGCCTTCGGGCTGATCGGCGCCGGAAAAGACCGGGAGGCACAATCGGTTTCGGCGCAGAAAGACAGGGCGGACCAGGCGACCAGGGCGCTCGCCAGCGATGAAGTTTTCTTCGAAACGCTGGTCAACAGCCTCCCGCTCGCCGTGGTGATCGTCGACGGGGACGGAAAGATCATCCGGATCAATGCCGCCTTCCAGCGCATGTTCAGGTACACCCCCGAGGAATTGGTCGGCAAAGATCTGGACCCGCTGATCACCGCGGACGACGGCCGGACGCGGGCATTTTCCCTGACCGGAAAAGTCCTCTCCGGGGAGACGATCCGTGACACCCTCGTGCGACGAAAAAAGGATGGGCTTCCGATCGACGTGAACGTCCATGCCGTCCCGGTCCTCGTCGGCGGACGGCGAGTGGGAGCGCTGGCGATCTACGAAGACGTCACCGAGCGCGTCCACGTCCACAACCAACTGATCCACCTGCTGGAAAAAACCGACCGGCTGGCCAGCACCGATCCGCTGACCGGACTCTACAACCGAAGGGCTATAACAGGCCTGGCGGAGGCCGAGATATCCAGGGCACAGCGAGACGGACTGCCGATCTGTCTCATGCTGATCGATGTCGACGTGCTGAAAACGATCAACGACCGCTACGGCCATCCGGCCGGGGACCAGGCGCTCGAATTGATCGCATTGTTGATCAAGGCGAACAAACGCGACCGCGATGTCCTCGGGCGCTGGGGAGGCGACGAATTCATCATGGTCCTGCCCGAAACCGGCCCGGCCGATGGAGAAAAGGTCGGGGTCCGCTTATGCGACCTGATCCGCGACTCGTACCTGGAACTCGAAGACGGCCGGCGGATCGAGTTGAACCTGAGTGTCGGCGTCTGCGGCTGGGATACCGGCTCCGACCGGCCCGTCACCGGCGAGGCCCTCTTCCAGCAGGCCGACAAGGCGCTGATGGCCGCCAAAACGCAGGGCCGCAGCCGGACCGTCTTCCTGCCGTTCGACTGAACGGGTGTGCGCTGCGGTTCCCGCGAAAACGGGGGCGGTGACGGTTTCACCGTCGCCGCCCCCGTTTTCGCGGGACAGGTCCTATACCACCTCCACCCGCACGGCGCAGCCCTTGTACTCCGGGATTTTGGCGATCGGGTCCAGCGCCGCGATCGTCAGGTTGTTCACGTTCTGCTCCCCCGGGAAATGGAAATTGCCGAACACGACCCCGGCTGCGACCCGGTCGGTCACGACGGCCCGGGCGACGACCTCCCCCCGCCGCGACCGAACCCGCACCTTCTGCTTTCCATTCAGACCGATCTTCAACGCATCCTCCGGGCTGATCTCCACCAGCGTCTCCGGGTAGATTTCGTTTAGCCCTGCGCTGCGCCGCGTCATCTCGCCGCCGTGCCAGTGGTACAGCACCCGGCCCGAGGTCAGGTAATAGGGATATTCGGCGTCGGGGAGCTCCCTGGCGGGGAGGTGATCGCAGGCGTGGAACTTTCCCAGCCCGCGCGTGAACCTTCCCACGTGCAGGATCGGCGTCCCCGGATGCTCCGGTTCCGGCACCGGCCAGTGCAGGGCATCGCCGCGCGCCAGCCGATTTTCCGTGATGCCGGCATAGGAAGGGGTCAGCGCCCGGACCTCCGCCAGGATATCCTCCGGCGAGGCGTATTCCCAACCCGCCTGGGGCCCGGCCGGGTGGCGGCCGCGCCGGGCCAGCAGCCTGCGGGCCAGTTCGGTGATGATCCGCCAGTCCGCCTGCGCTTCGCCGGGAGACGGGACGGCGGTCCTCACGGCCTGGACACGCCGCTCGGTGTTGGTGAACGTCCCGTCTTTTTCGGCCCAGGCCGCGCCGGGAAGCAAGACGTCGGCGTGCTTGCTCGTCTCAGAAGGGAAGATCTCCTGCAGGACGATGAACTCGGCTGCATCCAGGCAGGCCCGCACGTGGTTGGCGTCCGGGTCGGTCATGGAAGGGTTCTCGCCCATGATGACCAGCGCCCGCACCTCGCCCGTCTCGGCCAATGGGATCTGCTCGGTCACGGCCAGCCCCGGCTCGTCGCCGAACAGCGGGGAGACGGTCTCACCGTTGGCCCCTTCCAGCGCCCAGGCCCGCGCGAACTTCTCTCGGGCCGCCTCGTCGGTGACGCGCTGGTAGCCGGGGAAGACGTTGACCAGCGCGCCCATGTCGCAGGCCCCCTGGACGTTGTTCTGGCCGCGCAGCGGGTTGACCCCGCCGCCGGGGATCCCGATGTTCCCGAGCAGCATCTGCAGGTTCCCCAGACTGAGGACGTTCAGGACGCCCGTGGTGTGCTGGGTGATCCCCATCGAGAAGATGACGGCCATCGGCTTGTTTTCCGCCAGCATCCGGGCCGCCCGCTCGATCTCGGCGGCCGGGACCCCGGTGATCTCCGCGACCGAGTCCGGCGGGTAGTTGGCCAGGACCGGCGCCAGCGTTTCGAAACCCTCCGTGCGCCAGGCGATAAAGTCGCCGTCCTCCAACCCTTCCCGCAAGATGACGTGCATCAGCCCGTTGACCAGTGCCACGTCCGTCCCCGGCCGGTGCCGCAGGTGCAGATCGGCGAACTCGGTGATGTCGATGGCGCGCGGGTCGGCGACGACCAGCTTGACGCCGCGCTCCCGCACGGCGCCGCGGATCCGGGTGCCGAATACGGGGTGCTGCTCGGTCGTGTTCGAGCCGATGATGAACAGGGCCGCGGCTTCTTCCAGGATGTCGCCCATCGTGTTGGTCATCGCGCCCGAGCCGTAGCACATCGACAGCCCGGCGACGGTCGAAGCGTGGCACAACCGGGCGCAGTGGTCGATGTTGTGGGTCCCGATCACCTGCCGGGCGAACTTCTGCATCAGGTAGTTTTCTTCGTTCGTGCACTTGGCGGAGGAGAGCACGCCGACAGCGTCCGGGCCGGACTCCTCGCAGATCGACGCCAGCTTCTCCGCCGTGAGGTCAAGGGCCGTCTCCCAATCGACCTCCACCCAGGCGCCGCGCTCGCCGCCTTTACCCTGCTCCCTGCCTTCCAGCAGGTAATCGCGCACCATCGGGCGGGTCAGCCGGTCCGGATGGTGGACGAAGTCGTAGCCGTAGCGGCCCTTGACGCACAGGTGCATCCCGTTTACGGGTGCGGCGGGGTTGGACGCGGCGCGGATGATCCGGCCGTCCCGCACGTGCAGGTCGAATCGGCAGCCGACGCCGCAGTACGGGCAGGTCGTGGTGACGATCTTATCCGCCGCCCCCTTTCCGATCGACATGCGGTCTTCCAGCGCCCCGGTCGGGCAGTAGGCGGCGCAGGCGCCGCAGGACTCGCAGCGGGCCTCCAGCATGGTCGTGTCCGCCCCCGCGATGATCTGCGCCTGCGCGCCGCGCTCCCCGACGCCCCAGACAAAGCGCCCCTGGATCTCCTCGCAGGCTCGCACGCAGCGGGTGCACAGGATGCACTTGTTGAGATCGACCCAGACGAACGGGTTCGGGTCGGCGTCCACCGGGTAGCGCGGCTGCGAGGCGATCTCGGGCGAGCGCTGCGCGCCGTAGTGGTCGACCCAATACATGAACTCGCTTGCATGCTGGTCTTCCGCTGCGTAGCCGGAGTCGTCGTAGTGCTCGAGCAGCAGCTCCAGCACGCCGCGGCGCGCCTCGGCCAGCGCGGGGGTCTCGGTCTCAACGACCATGCCGTCCACTGCCGCCAGCGTGCAGGCGGCAGCCGGGCGCCCCCAGCCGGCGACTTCCACGTTGCACAGCCGGCAAGACCCAACGGGGGACAGGTCCTTGTGATAACACAGGGTCGGGATGGTGATCCCGTTCTCGGCGGCCGCCTCCAGGACGGTCCGGCCGGGCGAGGTGCGGAGGGGCTTGCCGTTTATTGTGAGATGGAGAGTCATGTCGCGAAACCTTTTTCTTTGCCCGTTAAAAACAGCTCGGGATAATGAGCCATCGCCGAGTTGAGCGCCCAGGGGGCCGATTGCCCCAGGCCGCACAGCGAGCCGCCTTCCAGCAGCCGGGCCAGGGCGGCCAGTTTTTCCGAGGCGTTTTCAACCGGATCGCCGGCCAGGAGGCCATCCAGGATCCGGCCGGCCCGCCGGGTCCCGATCCGGCAGGGGGTGCACAGACCGCAGGATTCGACCTCGAAGAAATGGATCAGCTGCCGGACCAGGTCGACAGGCGAGACGCTCCGGTCGCAGACCAGGAAGGCCCCGGCCCCGAGCGAGACGCCCTGGGCGGCCGAGGCGAAGGTGATCGGGACGTCGAGCAGGCTTTCCGGGACGATCGTTCCGGCCGCACCGCCGGCCAGGGCGAAGTGGAAATCGGAGCCGGCGGCCATCCCCCCGCCGAAATTTTCTATGATCTCGCGCAGGGTCAGACCGAACGGAGCTTCGAAGAGACCCGGTCGATTCACGTGGCCCAGGAGCGTGTACAGCTTGGTGCCGGGGTGCTCGGGGTGCCCGATCGAACGGTACCAGCCGGCCCCCTCCAGGACGATGGCCGGGACGGCCGCCAGGGTCTCGACGTTGTTGACGACGGTCGGCATCCCGCGGTAGCCGTGGGTCGTGGGGTAGGGTGGGCGAACCCGCGGCTCGCCGCGCTTGCCTTCCAGCGAGTTGAGCAGGGCGGTCTCCTCGCCGCAAATATAGGCCCCGGCGCCGCGGTGGACGTGGAGCTTGAAGGAAAAGTCCGAGCCCAGGATCCGGTTGCCGAGAAAGCCCCTTTCCTCGGCCTGGCGGACGGCGGTTTCCAGGATACGGGCCTGGCGTTCGTATTCACCCCGGATGTAGATGAAGCCTTCCCGGGCGCCGGCAACGTAGCCGGCGATGGCGATCCCCTCCAGCAGCCGGTGCGGGACGCCGTCCATGACGACCCGGTCCTTGAAGACGAGCGGCTCGGATTCGTCGGCGTTGCAGACGATATATTTGGCGGGGGCCGGTTCGTCCGATACGAAGCGCCATTTGCGCCCGGCCGGGAACCCGGCTCCGCCGCGCCCGCGCAGCCCTGATTTTTCGACCTCGTCGATCGTCTCGGCGGGTGGTCGGGCGAGAGCTTTTTCCAGGGCCCGGTAAGCGCCGTGCTCCAGGGCGGATTCGATCGACCCGGGGTCGATCTCCCCGGCGCCGGCCAGGATGGACCGGGTCTCGCCGGGGAGCGGATGGTCGTAGCGGGGCAGTTCCCCGCGCCGGCCGGCGAACAGGTCCGGGAGACGGTCGGAGGTCAATGGGCCGGCCGGGTCGAGGTCCACGAGGGCGGCCGGGGCCAGGTCGCACAGACCGAGGCAGCTTGTGCGCTCGACGTGCCATTCCCCGCCGGACAGTTCTTCTGCGGCCGCCCGCACGACATCGGCGCCGCGCAGCATGCAGGGCGGTCCGTCGCAGATCCGCAGGGTGTGCGCCGGTCGGTCATCCGTGGCGAGCATGGTGTAGAACGTGGCGATGCCCTGGACGCGGGCCGCGCCGGTGTTCAAAGCCCGGGCGACGTCTTCGATCCGGCGTTCGGACAGGCTGCCGTGACGCGCCTGGAGCGCCTGCAGGATCTCGAGGACGGCTTTCGGATCGCCGTCGTGCTGTTCGGCGAGTTCTATGATCTCAGGGTCGATCGCTGCGTAGGGGATTCCGATATTGCGCATGAGGAGAGTATATCAGTGATAAATTTCACAATCAATGTGAGATTCTGAAAACAGGACAAATGACCCTTGCCGGACCGGGTCAAGGGTCATTTTTTGAATGATGCACCGCGGGGTATCGGTATCGGATAAGATTGGGTTCATATTATGGGAATCGCCGCAGACATCGCCATCATCCTCGTCGGCGCCCTGGTGGGCGGGCTCGTCGCGCAGCGGCTGCGCCAGCCGATGATCCTCGGCTACATCGTCGCCGGGATCCTGCTGGGGCCGTACACGGGCGGAGTGACCGTCAGCAACGTCCACGACATCGAACTGCTGGCCGAGATCGGGGTCGCGCTGCTGCTGTTTGCGCTGGGGATCGAGTTCTCCTTTAAAGAGCTCCGTGTCGTCCGGGGGATCGCCCTGGCCGGCACCTCGATCCAGCTTCTGCTCACGATCCTGTTCGGCTACGGTCTCGGCCGCGCCCTCGGCTGGGACGGGTTGACCGCGCTCTGGTTCGGCGCGCTCATCTCGCTTTCGAGCACGATGATCACTCTGAAGACGCTCATGGGCGCCGGGCGGATGGGCACCCTCTCCAGCCGGATCATGATCGGGATGCTCATCGTCCAGGACCTGGCGGTCGTGCCGATGATGATCATCCTCCCCGAGCTGACGAACCTGGAGGCCGGGCTCTCCACGCTCGGCGGCGCGGCCCTGCGGGCCGTCCTTTTTCTCGGCGCGATGATCGTCCTCGGGACGCGGCTGGTGCCCCGCCTGCTGGCCTATGTCGCCCGCTGGAACTCCCGCGAGCTGTTCCTGCTGGCGGTCACCGCGATCGGCCTGGGGGTGGGCTACGCCACCTACCTGTTCGGTCTTTCCTTCGCCTTCGGGGCGTTCGTCGCCGGGATGGTCCTGAGCGAGTCGGACCACAGCCACCAGGCCTTAAGCGACATCCTCCCGCTGCGTGATCTGTTCAGCATGCTGTTCTTTGTCTCGGTGGGGATGCTGCTGGACCCGGCGTTCATCATCGAGAACATCCTGACCGTGCTGCTGGTCGTTCTGCTGGTCGGCGTCGGCAAGGGCATCCTGTTCGCAGGGATCACCCGGTCGTTCGGATACGGAAACGTCGCACCCATCGCCGTCGGGCTCGGCCTCTTCCAGGTGGGAGAGTTCTCCTTCGTCCTGGCGCGGGTCGGCCTGGCCCAAGGGGCCGTCACATCCGATCTCTATGCGCTGGTGCTCTCGGTGGCGATCGTGACCATGCTGCTCACGCCGCCGCTCTCACAGCTGATCGAACCGTTGGACCGGCTCCGCAAACGCCGGTCCCGGTCCGAACCGCTTCGAACGGTGAACCTCCCGCCCGAGGAACTGGGTGGGCATGTGATCATCGTCGGATACGGCCGCGTTGGCTCGTTCGTCGCCGGCGTCCTCCGGCGGCTGGAGCTCGATTTTGTGGTGATCGAACTGGACCAGCGCCGCATGGAGCAGGCGCAAGAAACGGGTCACCCGGTCATCTACGGCGATGCGGCACAGGTGCCCATCCTCGAAGCAGCGCATGTGAGCGCGAGCCGGCTGATCCTGGTGACGGTGCCGGCGGTGTCCGTCACGCTGGCGGTCACGGACGCCGTGCGCCGGCTTGCGCCCGATCTGCACGTCGTAGCCCGGGCGGAAGGGCCGGACCAGCTGAAGCTGCTGCAGGAAGTGGGCATCTACGAAGCCGTGCAGCCCGAATCCGAGGCGGGGCTGGAGATCGCCCGGCAGGCGCTGATCCACCTGGAGCTTCCCCCGCTGGAGATCCAGCGTTTCATCGACGGCGTCCGCCGGGAGCTGTATGGGCCGCTGTTCGAGCAGCATGGGGAGTACGAGATCCTGGCGCGTTTACGATCAGCGCAGCAGCTGATGCCGGTCAGATGGCTGCAGCTTCCGGAAAACGGGGGGTTGGATGGCCGGTCGATCGGGGAAGCCCGCATTCGCGCCCGGACCGGCGCGACCGTCGTCGCCGTGCTGCGCGGCGACGATCTGATCGCCAACCCGACCCCCGAGCAGCGGCTGCTCGACGGGGATTTCATCGGCGTGTTCGCGGATCCTGACGCGCTGGCGCGCCTGGAGCGGCTGATTGGAGGTGGGGGGACATCGCAGGAGGCGGATGAAACCTGACGGCTGAATCTGGCAATCGGCGCGCTCTTTTTGCCTGGGCCGCCGGGCTTCAACTCCCGGCGGCCCAGGCGCGCAGGAGTTCTTTGCGCCTTTTGCGATCTTTCGCGTCATCGCGATCCAATCATCCCTTTCATGGTAAAATCCGACAATCCGAAATTTCAACTTTCCTACAAACCACAGGTGCAACCATGGAAGACGGCGCAAACACATACCAGGTCCGCCTGCGCGACAAAGGTCAGGTCACGATCCCCCGGGGTGTGAGGGAGACGATCAACGCGCAGGAAGGCGATATCCTGAGCCTGCTGCAGATCGACGACCTGATCCTGATCACGCCGAAGGTCACGCGATTGTCTGCCCTCACCGAGCAGTTCACGGCCGAGATGGACCGCGCCGGGGTGTCGCTGGCGGACCTGCTGGAGGGGCTGGCGGATGCCCGGGCTGAAATCGCCCGCGAACGGCGGGAGCGGGATGCGTAGGGTCTTCGTCGATGCGAACGTCCTGATCGCCGGGGCGCATTCCCGCTCCGGGGCAAGCCGCGCGGTGCTGATGCTGGCGGAGGTCGGGCTGTTCAGGCTTGTCGTCAGCCGCCAGGTTCTTGATGAAGTGGAGCGCAATATCCGGGCGAAACTGCCGGGGGCGATGGTAGTTTTCGTCGAGATCCTGGCCCTGCTCGAGCTGGAGATCGTCGACGATCCGACCCGGGCGGAATGGGAGCCGTTGCTCGAGGTGATCGAAGAGAAGGATGCGCCAATCCTGGCGGCGGCTGTATCTGCGAAGGTTGACCGTTTTATTACCCTGAACACGAAGGACTTCTCGACGGATGCTGCTGCGCGCAGTGGATTGACGATTCAAACTCCATCGATTTTCATCGAAGAAATTCGCAGAATAGTAACTGCATCCATGTGAGAGGACCGCCTGGATCGTTCTCAGAAATTCCGCAGCGCACTGACCGTTAACAGGAAGGAGAAATGGCAACGATACGAATCACTGACTTTCCAAACGACCTGTATGAAGGCTGGAAAAAAACGCAGCTGCAAATCGCCGGAGCATCAACGACGAAATAATTGCTATCCTGGCGGATTCTCTCCTGGTAAGGGTGATCACCCCGGCCGAATGGTTGATTTCTGCGCGGCAAATCCGTGAACTGACGGCTGAAACGCCGATCACGAATGACGAGATGACTCAGGCCAAGAAATCCGGAAGACCTTGAGAATGAGCGATGCAAGCGCCTATTTTTTCACGCGCCACACCCCGGCATACTTCTTCCGGTATTTCTCATCCCCCTCCGTCTCGATCCATTCCAGCGCTTGTTCCCGCACCGCTTCATCCCCCACCACGTCACACAGGTCCTTCAATCCGACGATGATGTCATAGCGGATCAAGGTCGTGTTCTTCTCCACCTCGCACTCCCTGAACCGCCGCCCGAGCCCCTCCAGCACGGCTCCCCGCTGCGCCGTCCCCGCCGCCCCGACCTTCCAGATCGCCTTCAGCGCATGCCGGGCGGTCACGAAACGTTCGTCCCGGGTCACCGCCAGCAACGCCTCGAAATCGTCCAGGATCCGATGCTCCGGATCGCTGTGCCGGGCGAGGTTGGCCAGCAGCTGCGCCGCGATCGCTCGAACGTCGTTGTCCGCATGCCCAAGATCGCCGACCAACCCGTCCCAGACTTTATAAGCCCAATCCACGGGTTCCCCTGTCGCTTCCATCAAAAAGAAATAGGCCTCGTTCTGGAGCGAACGGTCTGTCGCGTGCAGGTTGTCGATGTGCGAGCGGATGATCTCATCCATATTCCAATCCTCCTTTCTCGGCGCCGTCCTGATTTTAATCTGAGATCGATTGCCGGTGATCACAAAATCCCTATAATTATCTGCCGAGGGTTTCGTAACGGTTCCGTACCGGGTCATTCTTTATAATCCGGAAAACGTCCGTAACTTTGACTGCAGATCGGTGTTCTACCGGATAGCGGCCGGCCCCGGCGGGCCAAACGCGTTTCACGCGTCCCGCCGCAGGGACCGGCAATCTGCTGCAGGCGCCCAAATCGCCGGCGCAATTCTGCAGACCATCAATAAGCCGGAGGAGGCAAGCGATGTATCTCGAACGCGTCAAGAACGATTCCGTCTGGGGATCCCTGAAATATCTTTTCACGGGTTCCCTCCTCATTTTCCTGATCAACATCTATTTCGGGTTCGACAACGCCCTGACCAGCCCGGCTGCCGAGATCCCGCGCTGGCAGATCCTGATCCATCTGCACGGCGGCAGCATCGGCTGGATCACGCTTTCGGCAGTCGGGATCGCGATCTGGACCCTGACCGGGGACCGGATGGTCGATGCGGCCTACGAAAACAAGGTCCGCAGCCTGACCCGGGCCGCCGTGTGGATTTTCGGACTGTACGTCCTCGGTTTCGGTATTTCCTTCGCCAACCCGAACAACGCGCTCGTCTATTATCTGCCCATCTTCGGCGTCGGAGCGGTGCTGACCCTGTGGGTGTCCGCCTTCTGGGCGTTCGGCCAGTTCAAGAACCAGGCGCCTCTCACCACCGTGCACTGGTTGATCGCCGGCGCGCTGCTGACCGCCTCGATCGGGGCCACGGTCGGGATGCTGCTCGGGTTGGAACGGGCAATCGGGCAATTCCTGCCGAACCTCCCGCAAGGACCGGACCGCGTCGGCGCGCACGCCGGGATGATGGACACCTACCTGTTCCTGGTGGCGGCTGCGATTGTCGAATGGGCCACACGCAAGGAAGCGAAGAAGTGGGGTTGGGGCGGGCTGCTCCAGGCGCTGTTCTGGATGGTGGGTGCGACGATTGTCCCGATCGCCTTTTTCCTCGGGATCGTGGAGCAGGTTCTCCCGATTTTCGGACTGCTTCTCATCATCGGCATGGTCATCTTCCTGGTCCGCTTCGGCTGGCGGGCGATCGCCAACTTCTCGGGCGGCCCGGGCGTCCGGTCCTGGGCCTTTTTCGGGACGATCTGGCTGGTCGTGTACATGGGCCTGTTCCTGTACGCCGTGGTGGGCACCGGCGGTGACTTCAGCGTGCTGCCGACCTGGTTCTTCGCCTTTTTCGCTCACGCCGGGTTCGTCGGGATGATGACCAACCTGCTGATGGCCGTAGTCGGGTCGCGCGCCCAGGCAGGCGCCGGGGTGTTGCCCTGGGGTGAGACGGCCGCACTTTGGATCATCAACCTGGGAATCCTCGTGTTCCTGGGCCTGAAAGTCTCCGCCGACCTGCGGATCGGCGCCGCCGTGATGGGGATCGGCGTGCTGCTGGGCGTTTTCACCATGTTCCAGCGGCTGCGGGCCAGCTGAACGGAACCTGCGCCCAAAAGCATACCGGACGGGCCGCGGCCCGTCCGGTATGCTTTTGGGCGGGTGTATTATCCTTTGACCATGAAACTGGGCACATTCCTGATCGGGACCTGGCTTCTCCTGGCGCTGGCAGCCTGTGACACGATCGCTCCGTCGCCTACGCCGACCCTGCCGGCCGAGGTCGTTCGGGGCCGTCAGGTCTTCGAGCGGAACTGCGCCACCTGCCACAGCACGACCCCGGACATGATCGTCGTCGGTCCCTCCCTGGCCGGGATCGCCACCCGCGCGGCGACCCGCATCCCCGGAATGGACGCCGAGGCTTATATCCGCGAATCGATCGCCTACCCGGGTAATTACACGGTGGAAGGGTTCCGAGAAGGGATTATGCCGGATCAGGTCATCGAGTCGCTCGCACCGGAAGATTTCGAGGCCGTCGTCGATTACCTGATGACCCTGGAGTGACGCCCTGGGTTTAAAAAAAAACTGCGCACTTGATCAGCGGAGTGGGGCCATACTCCGCTCCGACGCTTTTTTTATCCCAGATTTGCCAGCAGGTGCTCGGCTGCTTTGTCCGCCCAGGGCTTGAGGCTTTCGGTCTCCTGGAGCAGGCGCGCAAGGGTGCTCGGGGTCGTGAAATTACCCAGCCTTCCGAGCAGGTAGCCGGCGTACCAGCCGGCCCACATCTCGTCCCGCATCCCCTCCAGGTAGTTTTCCTGGAACTCGCTGTGCACGTCCCAGGTCTCTGAAAGGAGCTTGCTGAGGGATTCCTTGTCCGGGAGCTTGAATTTTGATTCCATGCAGATCATTCTACCGCGGACCGACCGGTTTAACTGGGCGGAAAAGGGGGTCGGGCGGTTGGTCCGGGGCGGAATTTCGCCCCGGACCACCGCCCGACCCCCTTTTCCGCCCCTTTTTCGTTTTCTGTAGGCGGGAAAAATACCGCTGTGTTATAATGGGTAACAACGCGTAAACCGGGTGTTTTTAACCTTGGATCTGAGTTTACCCGTGGTTTTATTTGAGAATCTATCTGAAAATTCGGGGGATTGGCATTTTTGGGGGCGGCTGCTGCGAAGCA
>DATKDL010000157.1:0-18288 GCA_035512695.1 Anaerolineales bacterium
AACGGGGCAGGGCATCGCCCTGCCCCGTTTCGTGCCGGGCCGGCTTTTCCCGAGGTCAGTCTCCGAACTGGATTCCCTGCGCAAGCGGAAGCTCGCGAGAGTAATTGATCGTGTTCGTCTGGCGGCGCATGTAGGCTTTCCAGGCGTCGGAGCCTGATTCGCGCCCGCCGCCGGTGTCCTTTTCGCCCCCGAAAGCGCCTCCGATTTCAGCCCCGGAGGTGCCGATGTTGACGTTGGCGATCCCGCAATCCGAGCCGTTGACCGAGAGGAAGCGCTCGGCCGTGCGCATGCTGTCTGTGAAAACGGCGCTCGAGAGACCCTGGGTCACGCCGTTGTGCAATTCGAGGGCTTCATCGAAACCATCGTATTCGAGCAGATAAAGGATCGGGGCGAAGGTCTCTTCCTTGACGATCTCGGTCTGGGCGGGCATCCGGACGATCGCCGGCTCGACGAACTGCGGACCCACATCGGGCCGCGGTCGGCCACCGGTGAGGATCTCCCCGCCGTCACCAACGGCCCGTTCGAGTGCGCCCTGCATCTGCTGCACGGCAACCGGGGTGACCAGCGGGCCCATCAAAATGCCTTCCTCCAGCGGATCACCTATCGGGACCTGGCGGTAAGCGCGCACAAGCCGCTCGGTCAACCCCTCGCCGACAGCGTGGTGCATGAGGATCCGCCGGGTCGAGGTGCAACGCTGCCCGGCGGTGCCGACGGATCCGAACAGGATCGCCCGGACCGCAAGGTCCAGGTCGGCGTCTTCGTGGACGATGATGGCGTTGTTGCCGCCCAGTTCGAGCAGCGAGCGCCCTAGCCGGCCCGCGACGGTTTGGGCGACGTGGCGGCCGGTCTTGATCGACCCGGTGAAGCTGATCAGCGGGAGCCGGTCGTCGTTGATCAGCAGCTCCCCGACATTGGGGCCGTCCCCAATCAAGAGCGTGAAGATCCCGGTCAACCCGTGGTCGGCCATGACGGTGTTGCAAATGTGCTGGACGGCGATGGAGGTCAGCGGGGTCAGCTCGGACGGTTTCCAGACCATCGTGTCGCCGCAGACGGCGGCAATCGTCGAGTTCCAGGCCCAGACGGCGACAGGGAAGTTGAAAGCTGTGATGATCCCGATCGGCCCGAGCGGGTGCCACTGCTCGTACATCCTGTGGGAAGGTCGCTCCGAGTGCATCGTCAACCCGAACAACTGGCGGGACAACCCGACAGCCAGGTCGCAGATGTCGATCATCTCCTGGACCTCACCGTGCCCCTCGACCCGGATTTTTCCCATTTCCAGGCTGATCAGGTCGCCGAGCGGCTCTTTCAGGGCTCGCACGGCTTCACCCAGGTCGCGGACGACATGGCCGCGTTTCGGCGCCGGGATGTTCCTCCAGGTCGTGAAAGAGTCCTGGGCGGTTTGTACAACGCGATCGCACAAATCAGGTGTGGCCTGGACGACCCTGGCCAGCAGCTCACCGGTCGTCGGGTTGAACGAGTCCAGCGTGGTTCCAGCCGGATCCTCCAGCCAGCCTTCCGGTCCTGTGCAAGCTCCCGGGTTGATCTCTTTGATTGCAAGTTTTTCGAGCAAAGCTGTGGAATTCAACATTCGCTAGTCAATGATCCCCGTGATCCCTTTGGGTATCGTGAGCCGGAAAGTGCTGCCCTCCCCGGTTTTACTATGCACGGTCACATCCCCGCCGTGCGATCGGGCGATTTCGCGCGCGATGTACAGCCCGACTCCCAGGCCGTTCCGTTTCCAGGTATCGTTTCTTGGGAGCTGGTAGAAACGTTCGAAGATCTGTTCTTGCAAGGTCTCGGGGACGCCGGCGCCCTGGTCGTGGAAATCGATATGGACCAGCCCTTCCCGGGTTTCGGCGACCATCACCATCACATGGCTGCGATCCGGCGCCTGGGTGATGCTGTTTTCGAATAGATGGAAGAGGGCCTGGCGCAGGAGCACCTGGTCGACGAGGACGGAAACCTCGTCCTCGATGATCAGCCTGGCCTGGAGGCCGCGCGCGGTGAGCGTGTTTTCCATGCGGGCGATCATACGGTGAAGCAGGTTGTGGAGGAAGGTCGGCCGTACGAGGAGTTCCAGCCCTTCATCGATACGGACCAACAGCAGCAGGTCTTCGATCAGCCAGCGCAGCGACTCGGCGTTCTCGCGGGCCTCGATAATGAAGGTGCGCCGGGCTTCGCGGTCATTTTTGAAGGCCTCCCGGATCGACAGGTCGAGCGCGTTGAGGATGAGCGCCACCGGGGTCCGAAGTTCCTGGCTCAGCGCAGCGACAATGTGTTTCTTGAGCGCTTCGACGCCGGCCATCACGCCGGTCTCCTCCCAGGTGCGGCGGCGGAGCAGGGCTTCGATCCGGGCGGAGAGCGTGTTGAGCCGGAACGGTTTGGTCAGGTATTCGTCTGCGCCGAGGCCGAGGCCTTTGATGACGTCTTCATCCTCGGATTTGGCCGTCAGCATCAGGATCGGAACGTTCGAGGTCTCGCGGATGCGTTCGAGCAGTTCCCAGCCGTCCATTTCCGGCATCATGACGTCGAGGATGATTAAATCCGGATCCGATTCGACCGAACGGGCCAGGCCGTCGAACCCGTTATCGGCCAGGATCACCGTGTAGCCTTCCTGACTGAGCTTGAGGTCAATCAGTCCCAGCAAATCAGTGTTGTCGTCTACGACCAGGATCTTTGACATATGCATGTCCATTCTACTTGAAAAAATACAAAGTCCGCAAATTCGCAACCGTTTGCCCCCACTCGAAATCAAGAAAAAATCGGGTGCGTGCGGAGGACAAGCCCCCGCACGCACCCGATTTTTTCCGAAAATTTTCACCCGGGGACAGAGCGGTTGCGAGGAAAACTATTCCTCGAGGAGAACTCTGTTGATCGCCTCCCGGACGTCTGGTAGCAGCCTGAGGATATGGCGGTTTCCGACCATCGCGTCGATCGATGCTAACCCAAGGATTTCGGGGACAGGGTCAACGGCAGGATCGCGTCGATGCGGCTCGATCCGGGTCCGGACGGTAGGGTAGATCGATTGTATCGATCCCCGCAGCGCCGCCCAGGCGCCCTCGTCTCCCGGGGAAACCCCTCCGCGGCGGTACACGTCGATCAGGAGCGCTTCCAGTCCATCCCAGCTCTCTACAAACGCACTGAATTCGGAGGCCGGATCGCCGCGGTTGATGAAGCGCGTGAACGGGTTGGGCATCAAGGGGCCGGCGTGGGTTCCGGCGTTGCGCCGGTGGCATAGGGTTCAACCCCGAGGACGGCCAACCGATCCTCTGCCAGGACGCGGAGGTAAAAATCAGTCTCGATTTCCAGAAAGGTGAAATAGTCCTGGATGGCGAGGTCTATCTCGCCGATCTCTTCGTAAATCCGGGCGCGCCACAGGAAGCTCTGCGTGAAGTCCGGGTCCGCGGCGATCATTTGCTCCAGGTCGGCCAGCGCCTCATCATAGCGGGCGAGGGCGGAGAGGGCGATCGCCCGCAGGTAGAAGGCGATGGAGGCATTTGGGTCGAGTTCGAGGGCGCGGTTCAGATCGGTGACCGCCGCTTCGTACAGCCCGACATCGTTATACACGGCGCCGCGGTTGAGATAGACCTGGCTGTAATCCGGGTTTAGCTCAATCGAGCGGGTGTAGTTGAGGATGGCGTCATCGTATCGCTCAAGGCGGTAAAAGGCGAAACCGAGGTTGTTGTAGAAATTGGCGTCCTCCGGATTGAGGCGGATCGCTTCCAGGTAATCGAGAATCGCCTCTTCGAACTCGCCGAGATCGACCCTGGCGAGACCGCGGCTGTTGTACAGTTCCGGTGAGGCAAAGGCATATTGAAGCGCCCGGTTGTAATCGCCGATTGCGCCGATCGCGTCGTCCTGAAGATGGCGGATCAGGCCGCGGTTGTAATACGGGACGGCGAACCCGGGTTGGATTTCGATCGCGGCTGTGAAGTCGGCGAGTGCTGCTTCGTAATCACCGAGATCTTTGAGGATCAACCCGCGGGCGTTGTATGCCAGGAAGTTCATCGGATCCAGTTCGATGATCGTCGTGTAATCCTGCATGGCGTGGAGCCAGTCGCCGAGTGCCAGGAAAGCCTCTGCCCGGGTTTCGTATGCCGTAATGAAATTCGGTTCTTTCTCAAGCGCCTTCCCGAGTTCCTGGACCGCATCGTTCAGCCTGCCTTGAGAGATGAAGATCCGGGCGATATTGATGTGCGCAGCGATATAGCTCGGGTCGAGTTCGAGCGCTTTTTGATAATCCAGAAACGCCTGGTCGGGATCGCCGTTGTCATTGTGGGCGATCCCGCGGTCGCTGTAGAACAGCGGGTTTTCCGGGTCGATTGCAATCAGCCGAGTAAGCGCATCGATGCGCTTGTCGGATTGGCCCGTCCGACCGTAAAGGTCGGAGAGTTTGAACCAGGAGGCCACGTTCTCCGGTGAGAGTACCGTGACTTTTTGAAAGTCTGCGATCGCGGCTTCAAGGTCCCCGATGTTGACGTATGAATCGCCGCGGAAGCTGTACGCCAGCGTGTAATCCGGTTCCAGCTCGATTGCCGTGGTGTAATCTGCGACGGCGGTCTCAAAGTTTTCGAGATTGAAATGGAGGTCAGCGCGGAGCTTATACCCCTCGGCGTTTTCCGGATTGAGACGGATTGCTTCGTCGAAGTCGGCGAGGGCGGCGTCGAAATCGTCGGTCGAAAGGTGGGCCGCACCACGGTTCAAATATACCGAAGCCACGTCGGGGTCGAGTTCGATCGCCCGGGTGAAATCGGCCAGTGCTGATTCGACCTGGCCGCTGCTGGCAAACAATGCACCCCGGTCGTTGTATACCGCAGCGAAATCCGGATCGATGTCCAGCGCGGTGTTGAAATCCGCCAGGGCGTTAGCGCCTTCACCGAGCGCCAGGAATGCGGCGCCGCGCTTGTAATAGGTCTGGGCGTTTTCCGGGTCGAAGAAGATCGCCTCGGTGTAATGCTCGACCGCCTGGGGGTAATTCCCGACGGCAAAAGCCTGGTCGCCGCGCTCGAACAGCGTGGCGGCCAGATCCTCGGCGCTCGCCTGTGGGGTTGAAGTCGGTTCAGGTTCTCCGCCGCTGCAAGCGGCCAGGAAAATCAGGATGGTAATCGATAAGAAAATTAAGCGGTTTATTTGGAGTCGGGACATAGAGGTGCGCCTGATGAAATTCTGGAATCATCACTCGAGCGGCCAATTTCTGGATCACTTTCATTAAACCAGCAATCGCACCTTCGTTACGAAAAAAGCAATTAGACTTTGATTAAATTAATTTAATCGGGTGGCCGGGAACATTTCCGAGGACAGGCGCGGTGTTTATGGGGGTGTATGCAGCGGGGCCGCCCCAAAAACAGCGCGCCTGTTTTCGGATCGGCGCTATGGGCTGTCGAGAAACTGCGTGAGTGCGCCGATGGCCCAACAAACGCAGGCGCTGAGGGAAATGGCGAGCGCCAGCAGACGCCGCGCTCGCAGCGCCGGGGTGAGGTCCTCCCGGCGGATCGCAGGCGCAGGGACAGGCCTCTGGTCTGGCGGTGGCTGCCTCGCCGGCTGCGGCGATGCGGCCGCCGCGCGCTGAACGTCTTCTACGCTGAGTGCGCCGCCCTGCGCCCTGACCAGATCCATGACGAACGCTTCCGTGGACGGGTAGCGGTCCTGGGGGACCTTTGCGAGCGCTTTCTTGAGCACCTCTCCGAAAGCTTCGCTCATTTCGGGCCGCAGCCGGTGAATGTCGCGGGGACGTTCGCTCGTGTGCTTGAAGCTGGCCACGAGATCGGTCGCGCCGGAGAACAGGACCTGGCCGGACAACGCGTGAAAAAGGATCGCCGCCAAAGAATATTGCTGGGATTGCCCGGTCAATTTGCGCCTGCGCACCTGCTCCGGGCTTGCGTAATACGGGTTCACCCGCGGCGAGTTCGCCGCCGACAGGCTGTCGATCACCTGGAAGATCCCAAGATCGGCGACATACGGCCGGCTATTTCCGTCGAAGAGGACGTTATTTGGTTTTAGATCGTGATGGACGATCCCGTTTGCGGCCGCGAAGTCCAGCGCGGCCGCCACATTGCGAGACCAATCCAGGACTTCCCCGGCCGGGAGCGGCCCGGACTCCATTCTCTGGGTGAGGTTTCCGGCCATCAGCGCCATGACGATAAACGGCCGGTTATCCTCCTCGCCGAAGTCGATGATCGGCAGCAAGCTCGGGTGCGTGAGCGATTTCAGCCTGGCGAGCTGTTCGTTGAACTTCCGCTGGCCCGTCAGGGTGAACAGCGACTGGCTGCGGAGCATTTTGACCGCCACCTCCCGGTTCGTGCGAGGATCGACAGCCCTGAAAACCCTGCCGCGTTCATTCCCCCCGATCTCGGATTGGATCTCGTATATGCCTACGTTGGACGGTAGCATGGCGGACTCCTTCGTAACCCATCGTGCCGAGGTGCCAGTGGGTCATTGGCTATATCATAAAGTAAAATTAGCGTATGAAAGACTCACTACCCAAGAAAGCTATCCAAACGATCCGCTTCCTCTCCGCCGACGCCGTCCAGAAGGCCAACTCCGGCCATCCGGGGCTCCCGATGGGCGCAGCCGCCATGGCGTACGTGCTATGGACGCGGCACCTGAAGCACAACCCGCGCAACCCGCGCTGGTTCAATCGGGACCGCTTCGTCCTTTCCGGCGGGCACGGCTCCATGCTGCTCTACTCGCTCCTGCATTTGAGCGGCTACGACCTGCCGATCGAAGAGATCGCCAACTTCCGGCAGTGGGGGAGCAAGACGCCGGGCCACCCAGAGTATCCCCACACCCCGGGCGTCGAGGTCACCACCGGACCGCTCGGCCAGGGCTTTGCCAACGGGGTCGGGCTGGCGATCGCCGAGGCACACCTGGCTGCGCAGTTCAACCGCGAAGGTTACGATCTGGTGGATCACCGAACCTATGCCATCGTCACCGACGGGGACCTGATGGAAGGGGTCGCGTCGGAAGCCGCCTCACTGGCCGGCTATCTCGAGTTGGGCAAATTGATCTATCTTTATGACGACAACGAAATCTCGATCGATGGCAGCACGGACCTGACCTTCACCGAGGATGTCGCGGCCCGTTTCAACGCCTACGGCTGGCAGACCCTCCAGGTCCCGGACGGAAACGACCTCGAGGCCGTCGACGCCGCGATCGAGGCGGCCAAGGCGGATCCCCGCCCGTCGCTGATCGTATGCCGCACCGTGATCGGTTTCGGCCTGCCGACCCGGGCAGGCACCGCCGCGGCGCATGGCGAACCGCCGGGTGAAGCCGAACTCGATGGCGCCAAACGGGACGCCGGATGGCCGCTCGAACCGCGCTTTTTGGTCCCGGACGATGTCCGCGACCACTTCAATTCCGCCGTCGATCGAGGCGGGAAGCTGGAGGCGGACTGGCAAGAGTCGCTCGGAGCCTACCGGGAGGCTTTTCCGGAGCTCGGCGCAGAATTTCGCCGCCGGATGTACGGGGAACTCCCGGACGGCTGGGGGGAGGGCCTGGTGGAATTCCCCGCCGACAAGAAAGGCAATGCCACGCGCAACGCCTCCGGTGCGGTCCTGAACGAGCTCGCCGGGCGCTTGCCGGAATTGATGGGGGGGTCGGCCGATCTGACCGGATCGAACAAGACCTGGCTCAAGGGTGAACCACCGTTCTCGAAACTCCACCCGGAGGGCCGAAACTTCCATTTCGGGGTGCGCGAGCATGGAATGGGGGCGATCGCCAACGGGATGGCCGTCCACGGCGGCCTGATCCCGTACGTGGCCACCTTCCTGGTCTTTTCGGACTATATGCGGCCTGCCATCCGGCTTTCGGCCCTGTCAGGCTATCCGGTCATCTGGGTTTTCACCCACGATAGTATCGGCCTGGGCGAGGATGGGCCCACACACCAGCCGGTCGAGCATTTGGCCGCCCTGCGGGCGATCCCAAACCTGGTCGTCATCCGCCCCGCAGACGGGAACGAGACCCGGGAGGCATGGCGGGTGGCCATCGAGCGCCGGAGCGGTCCGACCGCCCTGGCGCTGACCCGGCAGAACGTCCCCGAGCTCGACCGGGCTGTATTCAACCCGGCGGACGGTCTCGCCCGCGGCGCCTATATCCTGGCCGATTTGGGGGACGAAGCGCCTGAGGTGATCCTGATGGCCTCCGGTTCGGAGGTCGGCTTGATCGTGGAGTCGGGGTTCAACCTCGTGGCGGAAGGCCTCAACGTCCGGTTGGTCTCATTCCCGAGCTGGGAGCTGTTCGAAGCGCAGGACGTCGCTTACCGCGATACCGTCCTCCCGCCCCATATCTTGTCCCGGATTGCGGTCGAGGCCGGCGTCTCCCAGGGCTGGACGCATTGGGTTGGACCGAAAGGCCTGGTGATCGGCGTCGACAGGTTCGGGGCTTCGGCGCCTTACGAGACGATCTATGAAAAGTTCGGCCTTTCGATTGAAGCGATCACAAAAAAGATCCAGCGACTCGTGCGGGACAACCAGGTCGACGATCTTTCGGCGTTGGGGCGCTATTCCTGGATGCAGGGAGGCGAGTGATGCGGATCGCCGTCGCCTGCGACCATGCCGGATTTCCGCTCAAATCCACCGTCATCGACGTGATCCGCCGGACCGGGCACGAGATCCTCGATCTCGGGACCGACAGCGAGGCAAGCGTTGATTACCCGGATTACGCCCTCAAACTTGGCCTGGCGATTCAAGCCGGGGAAGCGGATCGCGGTGTACTGATCTGCGGGTCCGGGGTGGGGGCCTGCATCGCTGCCAATAAAATCGTAGGGATTTTCGCCGGGCTGTGCCATGACACCTATTCCGCCCACCAGGGCGTGGAGCACGACGACATGAACGTGCTCTGCCTTGGCGCCCGGATAATCGGCGAGGCGCTGGCGATCGAAATCGTTACAGCTTTCCTCGAGGCGGAATTTTCAAATGAAGACCGGCATCGCCGCCGGGTGGACAAGATCAGGGCGATCGAACGCGGCTCCGCCGGAGACCGATGAAATCGAACCTCGTCATCCATGGGGACAACGCGGCCGTACTCTCGCGGCTGGAAGACGGTGTCGCCGATTTGATCTACATCGATCCGCCTTTTAACACCGGGCGGCGCCAGAGCAGGACCAGGTTGGAGACCGTGCGCGACCCAAACGGGGATCGGACCGGTTTCAAAGGCGAACGCTACCGGACAAACCGCCTCGGTGAGATGGCCTTCGACGATGTTCATGACGATTTCCTGGCCTTCATCAGACCGCGCCTCGAACAGGCGCACCGGCTGCTGGCCGACGACGGGACTCTCTATTTCCACATCGACTACCGCGAAGTCCATTACTGCAAAGTACTGCTCGACGAAATATTCGGGCGGGAATCGTTTCTGAATGAGATCATCTGGGCATATGATTTCGGCGGCCGGCCGAAAAACCGCTGGCCCCCGAAACACGACAATATCCTCGTCTATGTCAAAGATCCGCAGAACTACACCTTCAATTCGGATGCGGTTGAAAGGATCCCGTATATGGCCCCGGGCCTGGTCGGACCGGAGAAGGCGGCCCGCGGCAAACTGCCCACGGACACCTGGTGGCACACGATCGTGAGCCCGACCGGCAAAGAAAAGACCGGCTATCCCACTCAGAAACCGCTCGGGATCCTGCGACGGATCGTCCTGGCATCCTCCGATCCGGGGGACACGGTGCTCGATTTCTTCGCCGGTAGCGGGACGACCGGCGCAGCCGCGGCCGAACTGCGGCGGCGGTTCATCCTGGTCGATTCACACCCAGATGCGATCGCCGTGATGCGGCGACGTTTTGAGGGGTTGGACGTAGAATATAAAGAAGAGGCTGGAAACGAGTGATCTATCGCGGCGGCGCTATCCGCCGCTGCGATAGATCACTCGTTTCCAGGGTTCAATCACGGAGAATCGATGCAAAAACGGAGTACCTTGATCTTAATCCTGACGGCCATCGTCCTGTCATTGGCCGTCACTCCCAGGCCGGCGCGAGCCGGCGGAACAACCTGCCCGCCGGAGAGTTCCGCGGTCGGGAGCGTGATCGTAAACGACAGGGACGCAGATATCACCATCCTGCCGAACGGCGACGTTCGCTTCGTGGAGACCTGGGTCGTCGATTTCATCGGCAGCGGGTTCCGTTTCGCATTCCGGACGATCCCGCTCAACCGGGCGGAGGACATCGTGGACTGGAGTATTTCCGAGGGCGGGAACGTATACACAAACCAGGCGCGCGGGGATTTCGTCTATACCCTGAGCGGCGGGCTTAGGGAACGGACGATCCACTGGTGCTTCCCGCCGACTTCTAACCAGACCCGGACCTTCACCGTCGGCTACACCGTACAGGGGTCGCTTGGGATTTACGACGAAGGCGATCGCTTTTTCTGGAAGTTCATCGAGGCGGACCGCGGCTATACGATCCTCGAATCCAGGGTCCGCGTCCATTTGCCGGCCGAGGTTTCTTCTCAAGACCTGGTCCTGGCCGGATTTATCAATGGACAGGAGTTCCTGCAGGTCCACGAATCGGGCACCGGTTTGCTGTTTGGCCAGTCGAACGCCCGGATCATCGATGCGGACACGATCGAGTTCTGGGGCGGACCGTACGGCGGCGGAGAGGAGTGGGAGATTGGGGTGCGCTTCCCGCACGGGCTGGTCTCGGCCGAGCGACCGAGCTGGCAGAAGATCGAGGACAATGCCGCCTTTTTCGGTCTTGCCGTGCTTGGTCTTTCCGGTCTGATCGCCATGGGCGGTGCGCTCGGTCTCTACCTGTTCTGGTATTTCCGCGGGCGGGATAAACCGGTCGGCATACAGGCCGAGTTCGACCCGCATCCCCCGGTCGATATCCCGCCGGGCATCGCCGGAGTGCTTCTGGATGAACGGGCGGATATGGAAGATATCACCGCCACCCTGGTGGACCTGGCGCGCCGCGGCTACCTGACCATCACCGAGCTAAGCGCCCCAGGGTTCGGCCGCAAGGCGGACTTCCTCTTCGAAAAAGGGGAACGTGATTCGGGAGATCTCCAGCCGCATGAGAACCAGCTCTTCAAGGCCGTGTTCAGCACCCGCAGCAGCCGCAAGCTGTCCAACATGAAAAACAAGTTTTACATATCGCTCCCGAAGATCCGCGATGATATGTACAGGGAAGTGGTCCGCCTGGGCTACTTCAGCCGGAGCCCCGAGGCCGTCCGCCAGCGATTCGGATGCGGCGCCGTGCTCCTGCTGCTGTTGATGGGTGCGCTGGCGTTTGGGGCTTACCAGATGGCGATCAGCGTAACAAACGAGCTGTTCGCCCTGTTCCTGGCCGGTTCGCTGCTGGTTTTTCCGATCGGACTCTTAATCGCCGCCAGGTACATGCCGCGCAAGACCGATCTGGGAGCTCGAACGGCGGCCCAGTTTGCGGCCTTCAAGCGGTACCTTGGAAATATCCAGAAGTACGCCGATGTGGAGAAGGCTCAGGACCAGTTTGAGAAGTACCTGCCGTACGCGATCGCCTTTGGACTTGAGAAATCCTGGGTCCTCAGCTTTGAGCGCACCGAAACGCCGGTGCCGATCTGGTATCATCCCTTTGACACGGGTCCGGTCCACACCGGTGGCGGGAAAGTGCTTGGGAGACCGACCCCGAGCGGCAGTGGCGGTGGAGCCCCATCGCTGGACCAGGCAGCCGGCAGGATGTTCGGCGGGCTGCAGTCGATGTCGACCGGGCTGTTCACCATGCTGGACCAGGCCGCCACAACGTTCACCAGCGCGCCGTCCAGTTCCGGATCGGGCGGGGGCGGCGGCGGCGGTTTTTCCGGCGGCGGCGGCGGTGGTGGAGGCTCCTCCGGTTTCGGTTAAAAAGACGGGCATCGTGGCCCGGTTGTTTTGGGAGACTCTATGTTCAGTAACGGAAAAATCGTGGGCCTCGTCCTGATCGGCGCTGGTGTAGCGATCGCCCTGGTCGCCACGGCATTTATGGGGGTCGGGTATTCCACGGGCAGCACAGGTCCCGCCGGTGCGGCGCTTGGCGTCGTGATCTGCGGTCTTCTACCTTTGATCGCCTTTGGGGGCGTGGGCGGGTACCTGTTTGTCACCGGCAAGAAAGAGGAGGCGGAGCTCGTCGTCATCCGCAAGAAGGAGCGCCTGCTTGGGTTGATCCAGGCACAGGGGAAGGCCTCGGTCGGACCGATCATGATGGAAATGGAAATGACCCGCGACCAGGTCACGGAAGCGATTTACGAGCTGGTCGCGATGGGTTTGTTCAGCGGTTACATCGATTGGGATACGCTGACCTTCTACTCGGAGGATGCGGCCGCCGTCGGCTCCAACCAATGCCCCAATTGCGGCGGGATCCGTGAACTGGTGGGCAAGGGTATCGTTAAGTGCCAGTACTGCGGTGTCGGCCTGTTCATCCCGCCGGATGCCGAGCAGACCCGGGCCGAGCCGAAACCCCCCAAGGAGAACGCATGAATAAACCGATTGAAAAACTCACCCAACTTGGACAGTCGCTCTGGTACGACAATATCGAGCGGCGGTTATTGAAGGACGGGTCCTTCGAAAGCATGATCGCGGCGGGCGATATCCGCGGCGTCACCTCCAATCCAAGCATCTTCCAAAAGGCGATCGCCGATTCGGAGGATTATAACGAAGACCTGCGCGCGCTGGCCGCGCAAGGCATTGCCGCAGAACCGATCTTCGAGAGCATGGCGGTGGACGACATCCGGACCGCAACGGACCTGTTCCGGCCGGTCTACGAAGAGTCCGACGGCGGGGACGGTTTTGTCAGCATCGAAGTCAGCCCGCTCCTGGCCGACGACACCGAAGCGACCACGACGGAGGCCCGCCGTCTGTGGGAGTGGGTCGACCGGCCGAACCTGATGGTCAAGATCCCCGCCACCCAGGCCGGGCTGCCCGCGATCGAGCGTTCCATCGCGGCTGGGATCAATATCAATATCACCCTGATCTTCTCGCAAACCCGCTACTTGCAGGTGATGGACGCCTATCTCGCGGGTCTCGAACAGCGCGTCGCAGCCGGCCTGCCGGTCGACGGCATCGCCTCGGTCGCATCATTCTTTGTCTCGCGGATCGATTCGAAAGTGGATGCCCGCCTGGAAGCGCTGGTAGAGGCGGAGGGGGAACATGCCGGGACCGCGAAGGCCCTGATGGGCCGGATTGCGATTGCCAACGCCCGGCTGGCGTACCAAAAATTCAAAGCAGTATTTGAGGGGCAGCGCTTCGCCGCCTTGAAAGCGTCCGGAGCTCGAGTCCAGCGGCCGCTGTGGGCCTCCACCAGCACCAAGAACCCGGCCTACCGGGACGTGCGCTACGTAGAGACCCTGATCGGTCCGGACACGGTCAATACCGTCCCGCCCGCCACGCTGGAGGCCTTCAAAGACCACGGCCACGCCGAGGCAACTTTGGAGACCGGGCTCGAAGAGGCTGCGGAGGATTTTGTCCGGCTTGAGATGCTGGGGATCGATTTTGCGGAAGTGACGGCGGAACTGGAGGCGGAAGGGGTCAAGGCTTTTGCCGATTCTTACCTCTCGTTGCTGGACACGGTCGAAAAGCGGCGACTCGAAGCGCTATAGCATGTGACGCCGGTGCTCGACCATCATGCAGGCATCCTGGACCACATCCAGGCCGGCTGCCTCCGCCTCGGCGGCTGATTTCTCGTTACGGATCCCCTGCTGCATCCAGACCGCCTTGGCGCCAATGGCGATCGCCTCCGTGACGAACGGCGGCACATTCTCGCTGCGCTGAAACAGGAGGACCAGGTCTACCGGGTCGGGTACATCGGAAAGCGTATCGTAGACGCGTTCACCCAGGACATCGTCGTTGAGGTTGGGATTGACGGGGATAATCCGGTAGCCGGCACCCTGAAGATATTGGGGGACATAGAAACCGGCTCGATCGGGTTTACGGGACATCCCGACGACGGCGATCGTGCGGGTTTCTTTCAGGATTTTGATCATCTTTTCCATTTTATCAACCGGTAAGGAAGATCCGGATCTTGCTTTCGACGATATCCGTAAAGATCGATACCAGCGATGGGTCGAACTCGATCCCGGCTTTGGAGATAATATAATCTTTGGCTTCATCGACTGTGAGCGCCGACCGATATGGCCGATCGGTCGTCAGCGCATCGAAAACGTCGACGATCGCCAGCATTCTGCCTTCGATCGGGATCGAGACCCCGCTCAGGCCGTCCGGGTATCCGGCGCCGTCCCAGCGTTCGTGGTGGGAGCGGATATAGGGCAGCGCTTCGCGCATGAGGCTGATCTCTCCGATGATCCGGACGCCTTCTTGGGGATGCTCTTTGATCTGCTGCCACTCCTCCGGTGTCAGGGGGCCGGGCTTGTTCAAAACATGATCCGGGATCGTGATCTTGCCGATATCGTGGAGCCGGGCGCCGTATTGGACTCCCCACATTTGCGTTTCGGTCCACTCGAGCGCTTCGCCGAACCAGAGCGCATATTGGGCCACACGTTCGACGTGTCCGTGGGTGTACCGGTCTTTACCTTCAATGGTGTTGGCCAGCACTTTAACGGTCTGCAGAAAGGCTTCGTTCAGGTAAAAGGCCTTGATCTCTGCGGAGCGCAGCAACCGGGCGTTGATGATTCGGAGCAGGTTTTCGGTCTGAATCGGTTTTGTGATATAGTCATCCACTCCCAGTTCATGACCGGCCTGGATGTCTTGCGTGGCATCGTTTCCTGTGAGGAAAACGAAGGGGATCTGAGTCCAGCGAGGGTCATTTCGCAGCTCTTTGAAGAACTGCAGACCATTCATCAGCGGCATATTGATATCCGAGAGGATCAGGTCGGGAATCACTTCATCGAGCGCCCGGATCCCCTCCATGCCGTTTGAAACCTGGTGGACTTCGAATTGATGAAGCTCCAAAGCCAAAGAAATCCCCCTTCGCAGGTGGATGTCATCCTCAAGCAGCAGGATTTTGTTGCGGTTGATTCCTTCTTCCATGCGGTTCTTAGTATCCCATAAAGGCCGCGCTCGGGCAAGCAGGTGGACTAAATCGTTGTCAGGGAAAAATTAGATATCGCACGCCCGGCTGGGCGTGCGATATCCAATTAAACATCTCCAGCGTGTTGCACCAGCCGAATTACCGGGTTTTCCCCGGTCGTTTGACGGATGTGCTGTCCTGGGGGATTCGATATACTGTTTGAAAAAGGAGATGATAAAAAATGGCAGAAACACACACCTTCAAGGATCTTTCGAACGGATTTGCCGATGCGGTTGAGTCGGCAGGACCTGGTGTTGCGCTCGTCAATGGGCGAAGACGTTTCCCGGCCAGCGGGTTGGTGATCTCCCCGGGCCAGGTACTGACGGCCGACCATGTCGTCGAGCGCGAGGAGGACATCACCGTACGGCTCGCGGACGGCCGCGAGCTCGCCGCATCCATCGCCGGCCGCGATCCGGGCTCGGACCTGGCGCTTTTGAAGCTCGAAACCGAGGCGGGCGAGTCGATCCGGCCCGGGGAGGCGCAGGCCCGCGTCGGTGAGCTCGTCCTTGCCCTGGGACGGCCGTCCCCGGCGGGGGTACAGGCCAGCCTTGGAGTCGTCAGCGCGGTCCGAGGGGCCGTGCGGGTCCACGGTGGCCGTCGGCGACGCTGGAAATGGAGTATGACCAACGAACTATTCATCCACACCGATGCGATCCCCTACCCGGGTTTTTCAGGTGGGCCGTTGATCAATAGCGCAGGGGAGGTGCTCGGTCTGAACACATCCGGGCTGGCGCATGGGATGTCCCTGGCGATCCCGATCGCGCGAGCGCTCGAGCTGGCGGTGATGCTGGCGGAGCACGGGAGTGTCCGCCGCGGCTATCTTGGGATCCGCAGCCAGAACACCCCGCTCGATGAGAAGCAGCAGGCTGCCCTGGGGCGCGAGCAAGAGGCCGGCTTGCTGATCGTGTGGGTCGAGGAGGGCAGCCCGGCGGGCCAGGCCGGATTGATCGTGGGAGACATCCTCGTCGGTCTCGATGGTGAACCTGTCGACGACCACGGATCGCTCCAGGACGGTCTGTCCGGCGATCTGGTCGATCGGGCCGTCCAGGTGGACCTGCTGAGAGGCGGTACGCTGACCGCGGCAGCTGTTAAGATCGGCGCACACTAGGCGCATGGCAAGGATCGCCTTGCTCGTTCCCGGGACGGTCCTCCGGCGGGGCCTGGAGGCGGTGTTCAATGAAGATCCGGCGATCGAGATTGTGTATTCCAACGGATCCATCCCGGAGTCGGGTTATCCGGGGGGAGTCGACGTTCTTGTCACGGGTGGACCGGAGATTGATCCACGGCTCGTGTTCGAGGGCGTGAGTGGTTCAAGTCGTCCACCGGCTGTACTGCTCCTGGGCGACGACACCGGAGCATTGCGACCCTGGTTGGCGCTGCCGTTTCGGGCGATCGGCGCCTTGCCGGCCGGCGCTGCCGAAGGCGCGCTGGTCGCCGCGATCGCGGCGCTCTCAGAAGGCCTTGCGGTGTGGCATCCGGATTTGATCGACGGACGGGTCGCGTGGATGACCGATCCGGACGCGGAAGACCCGGACCGGCCGTTCGAACCGGTTGACCCGCTGACCGAACGAGAGATCGAGGTACTCCAGCTGCTCGCCCGCGGGTATGCGAACAAGCGGGTTGCCCTGGAGTTGTCGATCAGCGAGCATACCGTTAAGTTTCATGTTTCGTCGATCTACGGAAAACTCTCCGCCGGCAACCGGACCGAGGCGGTCCGGATCGGCCTCCAGACGGGACTGATAACCATATAAACTCTAATTTGACTCATATATAAATTGCCGGTCGGATTGTGTATAATACCTATCGACCGTGCCTGTTTGCAACCCCTGTCTCTGAAGATATCTTTCTAACTGAGAGGGCTGGGAACTAGCACCCGGCCGAAAAATAAACGAGAACCCCCGCAGGGGGGTTTTTCTTCCTGCCTGGAGACCGGTGCGGTCAAAGCTATTGGAGGCAAAAAACAATCTATGGATTCTGTTATTCAACCGGAACTGCTGGAAAACGAACTCGACTCGAGCGGGTCGTTCGGCGCGCTAAACCAGCTCATCACCCTTGGCCGGCAGAAGGGGTCTCTAACCCCTGATGACCTGATGGCCTTCTTTCCCGAAGCCGAGGAAGAGATCAACCAGCTTGATGAGGTCTTCGCTGCGCTGATAAGCGCGGGGATCCCCTACATCGAGGACGGCGAGGAGCGAGAAAGCGAGCAGGTTACCGGCCAGGAAGACTCGAGTACGGATGACGATGATGATGACGACGATGGCATCGGCGTCGCAATGATGGATCGTTTTATCTCAAAGGACGATAACCCCCTTGCGAATATCGACCCGCGGGACATGGTCGGTCTTTACCTGAAGCAAGCTGCTGAAGTTCCACTGCTCACTCCGGACGAAGAAATCATCCTTTCGAAAACGATCGAGCGTGGACGTGTGGCGCGCGATGCACTTGCCGCCGGAAAAGTCGCTGCAGAGCGCCGGGATAAGCTGATCAAACAGGTGGAGGACGGCTGGCTGTCGCGCGAGCGGCTGATCATCTCGAACTCGCGCCTGGTGATCAGCGTGGCCAAGAAATATATCGGTCGCGGTGTGCCCTTCCTGGACCTGATCCAGGAGGGCAATATCGGCCTGATGCGGGCCGCCAAGAAGTTCGATTATAAGCGCGGCTTCAAATTCAGCACCTACGCCACCTGGTGGATCCGCCAGGCGGTCACCCGGGCCATCGCGGACCAGGGCCGGACGATCCGCGTCCCGGTCCACATGGGCGATCAGATCAGTAAGCTTCGCCGGGTGCAGAACCAGCTCAAACAGAAACACGCCCGCGAACCAACGCTCCCTGAAATGGCTGCGGCCATGGATCTGCCGGTCAAGAAGGTGGAAGATATGCTAAAAGTCTCCCGCCGGCCGCTGTCGCTCGAGATGCCGATTGATGACGAAGGTGAATCGATGCTGGGCGACTTCATCGAAGACCAGGAGTCTCCGGCCCCGGATGAAACCGCTTCGTACAACTTGCTCAAAGAGCACCTCGATTCGGTGCTGGACACGCTGCCTCCCCGGGAGGTCCGCGTCCTTCAGCTGCGCTACGGTCTGATCGACGGGAAGACGTGCACCCTGGAGGAGGTCGGCCGCAAGATGGGCGTCACCCGCGAACGGGTCCGCCAGATCGAGGCGCAGGCTCTCCGGCGCCTGCGGCACCCGGGTGTTTCGATCGCTCTGCGGGAATATCTCACCTGAGCGCAGTTCCAGAGAGGAAGGAAAGCAGGATCGAATCAAAGTCGTGGCCGGGCCACACCCGCGCCCGACGTTGGTTAGATACAGCGGTTT
>DATKDL010000158.1:0-38476 GCA_035512695.1 Anaerolineales bacterium
GGCTTCGCCGCAGCCGCACCCCCCAAATCGCTGCCCCAAATCCGGATCGGTTCTATAATTTTCGCATGAACCCGGATGTGTTGGAGATACTGCGCAGCGTATTTTTTTGGATCATGCTCCTGGGTGTCATCGGGGGATACGCTTCGCTGCGGATCGCCAATCGGAACCGGGACCGGGCAGCCTTCATCGAATACCCGGACAACCCGGAGAAGTTCCTTCTACGGGCCCGAATTGCCTATGCCATGTTCGTCGTTTTCCTGCTTGTGATGATCGCCGGTTTGGGGATCGTCGTCTTTCAAATTCTCCAGGTCTACCGGCCGGCGTTCAATTTGCCCGTCCTCGAACCGAGCCCATTCGCCCCTACCGCAACCGCCAGCCCTGAAGCGACCGCAACGCCGACCGCTTTCATCCGCACTGCCACTCCCACGCCGACCCGTACCCCTACACCTCTTCTGACGGCGACGCCGGAAATCGGTTTCCAGGCTCGCATCGGGAACACCAGTTTTCAAGGAGTGAACGTCCGGGCCGGCCCCGGAATTGAGAACGAAATCGTGGCCAAACTGAGCCCGGGCACTCCGGTGTTGGTATACGATGAAGCGGTCATCGAGGCGGATGGTTTCGGCTGGCGCCATGTGCAGCTTGAGGATGGGATCGAAGGCTGGATCGCGGAGGATTTCCTGGTCCCGGTTGAAAATCCGGATATTCCTTAAAACCGACAAGAACGAAGGGCGCTGTCGGGCAGAGTCCGGAGCCCCGGCCTTGCCCGGCGGCTCCCTTCGTTTTAACCGACCGAATCCCGGTGTCTTTGACAAAGCCCTATCTGCATGTTACACTAATAGTCTATCCGGAAATTGGGGTAGCGAATTTTGGGGCGGCTGTGGCCCCGCCGCAGCCGCCCCAAAATTCGCCATCCCCCAAATTTTCGGATCGTTTCGACCATGGTTCCAGGCACACGACGCTCTCGGTGGAGGGCGTCTTTCTATGTATCAGCGAATTTTTGTGGTGCGGCAGCGAAGCTGCCGCACCACAAAAATTCGCCCCCTCGTTTTTCGGAGAGGTTTTAAGTGATTTCCATGCGCACGGTATTTTGGGATTACGACCTGGGTCTGGTCAAGATGATCGACCAGCGCCTGCTCCCCGCGGAATTTATCGTCAATGAATATGTCGATCACCACCTGCTCGCCGAGGCGATCCGGGAAATGGTCGTCCGCGGCGCCCCGGCGATCGGCGCGGCGGCCGCATTTGGCCTGGCCCTGGCCGCGTTCGCATCCGAAGCCTCGAGCCGTAAAGATCTGCTCGAGGACCTCGACGCCGCCGCCCGGGTCCTGCATGCCTCCCGGCCGACCGCCGTCAACCTGGCCTGGGCGCTGGCCCGGATCCGGAACAGGGCCGTCGCGTTCGAAGGCGGACCGAACGCCATGCGGGATTTCATCCTGGCCGAAGCCCAACGGATCGCCGACGAGGACGTCGAGATCAACCGCCGTATGGCCGCCCACGGCGCCGCCCTCATCGAAGACGGCGATACCGTCATCCACCACTGCAACACCGGCGCGCTGGCGACGGTCGATTACGGCACCGCCCTGGGCGTGATCCGGATGGCCCACGAGCTTGGCAAGCGCGTCCACGTCCTGGTCGACGAGACCCGTCCGCGCCTCCAGGGCGCCCGGCTGACCGCCTGGGAGCTGGAGAACCTCGGGATCCCTTACGAAGTCATCTCCGATAATGCCGCCGGGTTTTTCCTTAAGACCGGCCGGGTCGCCAAATGCTTCGTCGGTTCCGACCGGACCGCCTCCAACGGCGACGTAGGAAACAAGATCGGGACGTATATGCTGGCCCTCGCCGCCAATGACAGCGATGTGCCGTTCTATGCAGTCGTTCCCACCTCGACCATCGACATGGACCTGGCCTCCGGGGACCAGATCCCGATCGAGGAGCGGGATCCCGGAGAAGTGCTCGACCTGCAGCAGGCCGGCGCCTGGGTGGCGCCGGAAGCCACGCGGTCCGGCGGGCGGGCGCGCAACCCGGCCTTCGACGTCACCCCGGCGCGGCTGGTGACCGGGATCGTTACCGAGAACGGGATCGCTTATCCGCCCTTCACCGAAAGCCTGGCCAACCTCGTTGGGAGTGCGGAATAATGGACGTCGTAATCACCGGATCGATCGCCTTCGACTACCTGATGCGTTTCCCTGGCCGGTTTGTCGACCATATCCTACCGGAGAAATTGACCTCGATCAGCCTGTCATTCCTGGTCGATTCGATGGTTCGCCAGCGCGGCGGCATCGCGCCGAATATCGCCTACAGCTACGCGTTGCTGGGAGGCCGGGCACGGTTGTTCTCGACCGTCGGCGAGGATTTTGAAGAGTATCGGGTCTGGCTCGAAAACCGCGGCGTCGACACGTCCCTCGTGCGGACCATCCCCGGGATCAATTCGGCCAGCTTTTTCGCCAACATCGACCAGGACAACAACCAGATCGCCAGCTTCTACCCCGGCGCCATGTCCTATGCAGCCGAGCTCTCCTTTCACGACCTGGACGGGAAAACGCCGGACCTGGTGGTCATCTCCCCGACGGACCCGGCTGCGATGCGCGCCCACGTGCAGGAATGCCAGGACCTGTTCATCCCATACATTTACGACCCCAGCCAGCAGCTCGTCCGGCTCCCGCCGGAAGACATCCGCCGCGGCGTCGAAGGCGCGCGGGCGCTGTTCGTCAACGAGTATGAGTTCAGCCTGATCGAAAAGCACACCGGCCTGGACCGGGCGGCGATCCTCGATCACGTTGAAATCCTCGTGGTCACCCTTGCAAACCAAGGCGCCCAAATTTACTCGGGAGACCAGGGCTGGCAGGTGCCGGCCTTCCCGACGGATCTGATCAAGGATCCGACCGGCGTCGGCGATGCCTTCCGCGGCGGTTTCCTGACCGGGCTGCGGATGGGTTGGGATTATGAACTGTGCGGGATGCTCGGCAGCCTGTCCGCCACCTACTGCCTCGAAGCCGTCGGGCCGCAGGGGCAGAGCTATACGATCGAGGAGTACATCACCCGCTTCCGGGAGTATTTTGACGACGAAGGGCGGCTGGACGCGTTATTGGCTTGAATTGAACGGATCTATCCGAAAAACAGGAGACAAAATGGAATTCGACATCAAAGACGCAAACCTCGCCGAAGGCGGCCGCCGGCGGATCACCTGGGCCAACCGGGAGATGCCGGTCCTGACGCAGATCAGAGAACGTTTCGAAAAAGAGCATCCGCTGGACGGGATCCGCATCTCCGCTTGCCTGCACGTCACCACCGAGACCGCCAACCTGATGACGACCCTGCAGGCCGGCGGGGCCGACGTGGTGCTGACGGCCTCTAACCCGCTGTCCACCCAGGACGATGTGGCCGCCTCACTGGTGATGCACAACGAGATCCCGGTCTATGCGATCAAGGGGGAGGACAATGCCACCTATTACCGGCACATCGATGCGGCGATCGAGCATCGCCCGCACATCACGATGGACGACGGCGCCGATGTGGTCACCACGCTGCACAAGTCTCGCACGGATGCCCTCGAGACCGTGATCGGAGGGACCGAGGAGACGACGACCGGCGTGATCCGCCTGCGTGCGATGGCGGCGGACGGGGCGCTCAAATTCCCGGTCATCGCCGTCAACGACGCGCAGACCAAGCATTTTTTCGACAACCGCTACGGCACCGGCCAGTCGACGATCGACGGGATTATCCGGGCCACTAACATCCTGTTGGCCGGGAGGACTTTTGTCGTGGCCGGGTACGGCTGGTGCGGGCGCGGCCTTGCCAGCCGGGCGAGCGGGATGGGGGCCAACGTCGTCGTGACCGAGGTCGATCCGCTGCGGGCGCTGGAAGCCCTGATGGACGGCTACCGGGTCATGCCGATGGTTGAAGCCGCCGGAATCGGGGATATCTTCTGCACGGTCACGGGCGATATCAACGTTTTGGATAAACACCATTTCGAGGTCATGAAAGACGGGGCGATCGTCGCGAATTCAGGCCACTTCAACGTTGAGATCAACATTCCGGCGTTGGCGGAGATGGCCACCGAGAAGCGGCTGGTGCGCCCGTTCGTCGACCAATACCAGCTCAAAGACGGCCGCCAGATCCACATCCTGGGCGAGGGCCGGCTGATCAACCTGGCCGCGGCGGAGGGGCACCCGGCCTCGGTGATGGACATGTCTTTTGCCAACCAGGCCCTGGCCGCTGAGTACATGGTCCGCAACGCGGCCTCGCTGGAGAACCGGGTGTACGGGGTGCCGCGCGAAGTCGACGAACAGATCGCCAGGCTCAAGCTGGCGGCGATGGGGGTGCATATCGATACGCTGACCGCGGAGCAGGCTAAATACCTGAACTCCTGGGAAGAAGGGACCTGAGTTTAAACACTGATCCATTAAGGCGCTATTGTGATCCCCATATTCCCCAACACGCCCCAAGAATCCTGGAACTGCCTGGTCGAAACGCTGTAGACCCGGTGGTTGTCGAGCACGGTGATGTAGCCCGGTCCGTAGCCGATCACGATGAAGGTGTGCTCGAAGCGTGCGACGATGGTGGTATCGCCGTCGGAGGCGGTGTAATCGACCGGGGTGGAGGTGGACAGCTCGCGGATGGCCCAGATCATGACCGGCCGCCCAGCGGCGAGTTCGGACCGGACCTGGTCCAGGGCCATCCCTTTGTGCGCCGTGGCGTTCAGCCCGAAGGACCGCATCAGCGCCGCGACAGGCCGGGCGTGAACCCCGTAGCCCAACGGCGGGAGTTGGCCGAGCGGTCCCTGGACATCCCCCACGAAACCGGTGTCCGGGTTATCGGATAACGGCAGGGCGTACAGAAACTCCAGCTCGGTGAAATAGACCCCGAAGTAGCGGGCAAAATCCGAGGCGGAGCGCGATTCGCAGCTCAGGTTGAAGGTCTGCGGGTGGCCCCAGAGGCCGGGGATATACACTTCGTCGGGTTCGGACGGCGTCGAAGTCGGATCCGGGGTGGTCGTCGGCAGCGGTGTGGGGGTTTGGGTCGGCAGCGGCGTAGCGGAAGGCGTCGGGGTGATCGGCAGCGGCTGGAAAGGAGTGGGGCTGACGGAATGAGGCTGGAGGACGGCGACGACCGGCACGGCTGCGGCCGACGAGGACGCCCCCGTCGATGGCGCCCCGGTCGGGGCCGCACCCTCAGCCGGCGCTTCCCGGGTTGGCTCGGGCCGCAGCGGAGCGGAGGGGATAACCTGTTCCGCATAGATCACGGTCGCTGCGCCGCCCAACACGACCAGGGCGGTGAGGGACAGGACCGACAGGATGAGTTTCTGCCACAGACGCATGGCCCATTATAGTGATCGACTGTTGATCCCGCTACACGGGGAGGATCGGGCGTTTCCGCAATAATTACTGCAATTTATTCATAAATGCGATTAAATTTGCCCTGGAAAATCGTATTCAATTCCCCCTTTTCCAGCCTGAACACGGCATTCGGCGTCCCGGCGGCTGCCCAGATCTCGCCGTATTGCAGCAGGTCTTCATCCACCAGGGTCACGACCGGTCGGTCGTGACCGATGGGCGGGACGCCGCCGATCACGAAACCCGTGGCCGCCCGGACGAAGTCGGCGTCCGCTTTGCCGATCGGTTCTCCGACCAGCTCGCCGACGCGGCGTTCGTCGATCCGGTTGGTTCCGCTGGCGACGATGAGGACGGCGCGCCCGGTTTCACGCGTCCGGAAGACGATCGACTTGGCGATCTGGGCAACCGTGCAGCCGATCGCGGCGGCGGCTTCGGCAGCGGTGCGGGTGCTGGCGGGCAGCTCGACGACCTGAAGCGCGAGGCCGTAATCGTCGAGGGCGCGCTGGACTTTGGCGGCGGAGGGGCTCATTTTCATTCCGAAGGATCCACGACAACGATCTCGATAAAGACCGAATCCCCGAAGAAAGCCCCCTCTGGCCCGACGGGCTGCCAGGCGGAACGGTAGATCCCCGGGGTTTCCGGGGCGGTGAAGAGGATGCGCAGCTCGGCCTCGGCGCCGGCGCGGGCCGGGAAGAGCGGCTGCGGGGCTTCGGCGCCCATACCGTCCCCGGCCACGAGCTGCAGACCGTAGCTCGCATCCCAATTACACGTGCCCGAGTTTTGAACCCGCCAGCGTTTGTCGAGTTCGGATCCCGGATCGGCGACGGTGCCGTCCGGGATGCTGACGTCATCGATAAAGGTCAGGTTGTTGGTGCAGGCCGGGGTGGGTGTCGGCGGGGGCTCGGTCGGGATCGGGGAAGATTCGGGGGTCGGGTTGGCGGCGGCCGGCGTCGGCGGGCTGAACGGGGCGAGCGGAGTCGGGGTCGGGAGGGGAGCGCAGGCGGACAGGGAGGCTGCAGCGGCCACGATTATTCCGGGAATGAAGCACAACGGAACACGGATTTCACGGATTTTCAGGATTTTCACGGTTTTTATACTTTACCAATAAATCCGTGAGAATCCGGTTTTACCCGTGGAATCCGTGTCCCGCTCGTCTCTGCATGCGGATCAATCTTCCGCGGTGTAATCGTCCTCGCCGTCGCCCGAGCCGTTTATTGAGATCCCGAGGCCCTCCACGGCGTGCTGCCGGATGATGGTCTCGATCTCACCGGCCAGGGCCAGATTTTCCCGCAGGAACTCCTTCGAGTTCTCACGGCCCTGGCCCAGGCGGACATCCCCGTAAGAGTAGAACGAGCCGCGCTTCTCGACCACGTTCATCTCGGTGGCCAGGTCGAGCAGGTCGCCGGCTTTTGAGATGCCCTCGTTGTACATGATGTCGAACTCGGCCTGGCGGAAAGGCGGGGCGACCTTGTTCTTGACCACCCGCACCCGGGTGCGGTTCCCGATCACCTCGGAGCCGACTTTGATCGACTGGATCCGGCGAACATCCATCCGGATGGAGGCGTAGAACTTGAGCGCCTGGCCGCCGGTGGTGGTCTCGGGGTTGCCGAACATGACGCCGATCTTCTGGCGCAGCTGGTTGGTGAAGATGACGGCGGTGTTGGTCTGCTTGATCGCCCCGGACAGCTTGCGCAGCGCCTGCGACATCAGCCGGGCCATCATGCCCATCTGCGCATCGCCCATATCGCCCTCGAGTTCGGATTGCGGCACCAGCGCGGCGACCGAGTCGATCACGACCACGTCGATCGCGCCGGAGCGGACCAAAGACTCGGTGATCTCGAGCGCCTGCTCGCCGGCGTCCGGCTGGGAGATCAACAGGTTCTCGATGTCCACGCCGATCTTGGCGGCATAGGCCGGATCCAGGGCGTGCTCCATATCGATGAACGCACACGTCCCGCCCAGCCGCTGAGCCTCCGCCACGACATGCTGGGCGATCGTCGTCTTCCCGGACGATTCCGGACCGTAAATCTCCGTGATCCTGCCACGCGGAATCCCGCCGATCCCCAGGGCAATGTCCAGCGACAGCGAACCGGTCGGGATCGCTTCGACCACCATGTTATGGGCTTCACCCAGCCGCATGATGGCGCCGTCGCCGTAGCGCTTGATGATGTCACCCAGCGCCCCGTCCAGGGCGGCCGCGCGGTTGCCCGCTTCGGTCGTTTTCTTCTTTGCCATTTCATTCTCCTTCGTTTGGCCCGGGCTGCACTCGCCCAGACCCGCTCGACAGCCCGGCCAGGTTGATTATGGCGCCGTAAAAAAGGTTTTTGGCGATTGAACGGGGGCAGCAGCTCCGCGGCTGCCCCCGTTCAATCGCCAAAAGTTCTTACGGTTCGTAATGGTTCAGGCTGTGTACGGATGTTGGTTATATTGTAGTACGGATGTTCTAATTGTCAAGGGGCAAATGTCCTGAATAATGCCTGGCACCAAGCAATAAGCACCAGGCGCCCGGCACCCGGCACCCGGCCTTATCCTTCCGGCGTCGGCGTCGGGCGCAGTTCATCCGGGCTGCCAAAGCGGAAGCTGTCCATGCCGCGAAAATGGAAGTAGGTCACCCGGCCCGGAAAGATCTCGAACTCGATGGCCTGGAACCGGCCGAGATACCAGGTCGAGACCGAATAACGGCCGGCCGGCAGATCGGAGATCACGAAGTTCTCCCGGTAATGCGGATCGGCGTTGACGGAGACCTGGTCGGCGTAGGTGACCGATTCCCAGACCCGGCTCGTATCCAGGTTCGTGACGGTCAGGGCCTGGAAGTTAAGCACCTGGCCGGCAGTGCCCATCACCCGCCCGACCAGGACCCCCCAACCCTCGGGCGGGGCGATCCACAGTTCCGGGTTATAGGTCGTGAAGAAATCGTTGTTCCCCAACCGGACCTCGAAATGCAAATGCGGCCCGGTCGTAAAACCGGTCGTCCCGACGGCGCCGATGACCTGCCCGCCTTCCACGAGCTGGCCGCGAGTGACATCGACGTGATCGAGGTGCGCGTAGAGCGAAAAAAGCGACTGCCCGTCGAAACCGTAATCGTGGCGGATCGCGACCGCGATCCCGTACGGATCGTTCGACCCATCGACGCCGGTGTACAGTCCGTATCCGGCCCAGATCACTTTCCCGGGGCCGGCAGCAAGGACCGGTGTCCCCACCGGCGCGCCGATATCGACGCCCGAATGGACGACGTCCTCGAAAAAGATGCCGCCGTAACGGTACGAGCCGTCCGGCCAGTTGACCTCGTTGGCCCCGATCGGCCGGATGAAATAGAAGTGGTCGTATGCGGTCGGCGCCCAGGGGACCGGGTAAAGCGGCGGCCGCCAGATCGACTGCGGGGGCTCCCCGGCGTCCGGAAAGGTGAAACGGATCGGTTCAAGGGTCGGGGTGGGCGGTTCGGTCTCGCCCGGGACGGGTTCCGCCGGCTGATTGACCGGCACCGGTCGGCTTTCTTCAGCCGGCGCGATCGCGGTAGGGGTCTCGTCGGGTGGATGGGCCGCAACGACCACCTGGCTGCAGGCGCCCAGGAACAGGATGGCGAACAACGCCATCCCCGGTCGTTTTCCACCGATCACGAAGAAACCGGGTAGTGGACACATCTAGGATGCGGCGAATGCGCCGGATCGTCGTTGACCCGGAAATGTCTCCGCCGACGGGAGCTTTTTGATGAACTCAAGGACCGACCGGTTGAACCGGGCCGAATCGGTGAGGTGCGGGATGTGACCGCCGGGGAGCTTTCGCATATCGGCATGCGGGAGCCGCTCGCACAGTTCAGGGAAGGATTCGGGCGCCAGGGTGAGGTCCCGCTCACCCCAGACGACCATGGCGGGGGCCTCGATCCGGTGGAGCTGCGGCACCAGGTTGCGCGCCGTGCGCGCGCTCTCGAACACACCCGGGTCGAACTTCTTGTAATCCCGGGCCAGGTTGTCCCGTACCGGCCGTGTGAGCCGCTCGCCGTTCATCTCGGCGATCCGCAGGGCCGATGCGATCGTCCACTGGGGCGCCAGCCGGAGCAGCGTTTTGCCGAGTTCAACGTTCTCCAGCGAGAGACGGATCGGCCGGCTGAGCTGCCGGGGCGAAAAAAACGGGCTTGCGAATATGAGTGCCCCGATCCGCGTTTTACGCCGCAGGGCGTAATTGAGGCTCAGGTAAGCCCCCAGCGAGTGCCCGACCAGTACCGGCGCCCGCGGCAGGTCGAGGGCATCGAGCCAGGTTTCGAAATGCGTGTAGATATCGTCAATATGGTACCCGTCCCCGGCGTGCGACTTCGGGCTGTCGCCGTGCCCGAACAAGTCCAGGGCGATGACCTCGCATCCCGCCCCGGCCAGATCGGCAGAAAGGGCGTCCCACTGGTTCAGCGAGCCGCCCATCCCATGGACGAGGATGACCGGACGGCCGTCGCCGCGGCGGGTGAAGTGGGTCTTTTCGGAGGTCCGTTCTGCCATCAGGGTATTATACAGTTTTCGGTCAAAAAGGATGATCCGGCGGGGTCCCCACCCCACCGGATCATCCTTTTTGACTACTCGCCTGCTGCTCCTCGAACCGTTTTGCCAGTTCCCGCCTGAGGATCTTCCCGATAAACGTGCGCGGGAAATCATCCACGAAGACGATCAGCCGCGGGACGAGCTCGGGGGGCAGCCGGCGGCGGCAGTATTCGATCACCTCCTCCTGGGTGAGCGTCTTCAAGCGGGGGATGACGAAACCGACCGGCTGCCGGGCGATGCCGACGACGGCGGCCTCCTGAACATTCGGGATCTCGTACAGGACTTCTTCAACGTCGCGCGGGAAGGCCGGCTCACCGCCCTGTTCAGTGATCCACATATCCGCCTTCCGAGCGACGATCCGGAAATAACCGTCTTCGTCCATCACGGCCACATCCCCGGTCCGCAGCCAGCCTTTTTCGTCGAGCACCCTGGCGGTTTGCTCCGGGTCCTTCCAGTAGCCCAGCATGACCTGGGGGCCCCTCACCTGCAGCTCACCCAGATGGCCCGGCTCGACTTCCTGCATCCCGGTCTTGAGGTCGACGATGCGCGCTTCCGTGGACGGCAGCGGTAGGCCGATGCTGCCGGTGCGCCGCTGGCCGGAGAGCGGGTTGACGTGCGTGACCGGGGACGCCTCAGTCAGCCCGTACCCTTCGATCAGGCGGCCGCGCGTCAGCTTCTCGAACTGCTCCTGGACTTCCACCGGAAGGGGATCCGACCCGCTCAAGCAGGCCCGGATCGAGTCGACTCCATATCCGCGCACCCCCGGGAAATTGGCCAGCGCCAGGTACACGCGCGGGCTGCCGGGAAACAGGGTCGGGCGGTGCGCCTTGATCGCCTGCAGCGCGTCGGCCGGTTGAAAATCGGGCCGCAATACGATCGTTGCCGCCAGGGCGACCGGCAGGATCAGCCCGGTCATCAGCCCGTAGCTGTGCGTGTAGGGCAGGACGTTTAGAACGCGCTCCTGCCCCGGCACGAGGTCCGGGAGCCAGTGGCGGGTCTGCGTGGCGTTGGCGAGCAGGTTGCGGTGCGAGAGCCGGACGCCGCGCGGCGCGGCCGTGGTCCCGCCGGTGTAGATGATGACGGCGGTTTCGCTCGGGTCCACGGCGATGTCGGGTGACGTGCGCGCTTGCGGCCTGACCAGCGCCCGATAGTTGTGGCTCTCGACCGTGCGGAGCAGGTGTACCCGGTCGAGCTGGACGGCGTGCCGGACAAAATGATCGACCGTGTCCAGCGCTTCAAGCGCCCGGTCGACCAGGACGACCCGTGCGCCGCTGTCGGCGATCTGCAGCGTCCGGAATTCATCGTCCTCCGACGGCGAGAGCACGGCGACCCCACCGGCCTTCAGGATCCCGAAAAAGGCGACGATCGTCTCCGGGCGGTTGGGCAGATCGATGAACACCCGGTCGCCCGGCTCCAGCCCGAGCGCCAGCAGGGCGTTGGCGAGGCGGTTGGCTTCGTGGTTGAGCTGCCGGTACGTCAGCCGGCTATCCCCGAACACGACGGCCGGGTTGCGCGGGAACCTGCGGACGGCGGAGCGAAGCAGCTGCTGGACCGGGACGTTCGGGACGGCGATCGTATACGGGACGCCGTCCTCGTATTCTTTGAGCCAGGGCCGCTTTTCGGGCAGCTCCGACCGGTCGAGCGTCCCGGGCCGGGTCGTCTCCCGCCAACTCTGCCGGCGGGAATTGATAAAGCCCTCGATCGCCCGGTTGACGGCGTCGCGGCGTTCGAGATGGACCATGTGCCCGGAGGCCCCTACGTCGATCTCCTCGGCGTTCGGGATCGCCCCGGCGACCTGCTCGAAGACGGCCTTTGGGAAAACCCGATCTCGGCTGCCCAGCATGACGAGAGTCGGGGTCCTCACCCGGGTCATCAGGTCCCAGCCGTTCCAGGGGGCCATGATGTGCTGGTGCCAGGCCTTCAGGGCGTGCGGTCGAGCGTGCACCCAGCCGCGCGTCAGCGGCTCGACGGCCCGCATGACCGGCAGGGGCAGCCCGAGCCCGAGCCGTTCGCGGCCCCCCACCCGGAACTCTCCGGAGACGGCGATCAGGACCAGGTGGCTCAGCCGGGACGGGTTCTTGACCGCGAACTCGAGCGCCACCGCCCCGCCGAAGGAATGCCCGACCAGGACGACCGGCCCGTGGACGCCGAGCCGGTCCAGGACGATCTCAAGATCGGCGACGATGCGCGGCATACTGTAGCCGCCCACCGGAGCGTCGGATTTGCCGTGGCCGCGGTGGTCCAGGGCGATGACCCGGCTGCGGGCGGCGAAGTCCTGCAGCTGGTAAGCGAATTGGACGGCGTGCCCGCCGAAGCCATGCAGGAAGACGATGATGTGTTTTGGGGCCTGCGGGTTTATGTCGATGACGGAGATGCGAACACGCGGGGAACTTGAAACGGCGATGCTGTAGCGGTAGAGTTCGATGTCGAGCTGCATGGCGGGGTTCCAAAAAAACAGGTGCGGAGCGGGGAAGCGCCCCCGCTCCGCACCTGTTTTTTGGAGGATCAGCGGATAAGTTCCTCGCTCAATTCCCAGAGACGGGCAGCGTCAGCCTGATTATAACTGGCCTCCGCCGAGACCACCGGGCGTTCATCGATAAAGAATTTCCCCGAGACCCCCTCGACCTCCGGCGCTGAAGCCAGGTAGACGATCGTTTTGGCGCCCTGCTCCGGAGTGCGCGATCGGCTGAGCACCCACGGCTGCAGCAGGCGGAAGAGGAGGCCGTTGTCCTTGGCGATATCGGTCCGCACCAGGCCGGGGTGCATGGCGTTGACAGTCACGTCCGTGCCCTGCAGCCGCCGATCGAGCTCGTATGTGAACAGGACGTTGGCCAGCTTGGACTGCTGGTAGGCCCGGAAGGCGGCATAACCGCGCTCGAGCTGCAGATTGTCGAAATGCATGGTCCCTTTATAGTGCGAGCTGGAGGAGACGTTGATGACCCGCGCCGGGGCGGAGGCGATCAGGCGGTCGAGCAGCAGGCGGGTCAGGAGGAAATACGAGAGGTGGTTGAGGGCGAAGGTGCGCTCGAAGCCGTCGACGGTCAGCATGCGCCGGACGAAGAGCGCGCCGGCGTTGTTGATCAGGACGTCGATCCGGGGAAATTGGTCCAACAAGTCGTCTGCGACGCGCCGGATTTCCGTTAAGGATGACAGGTCGGCGCAGAAGAAGTCGATGTCGCCGTTGCCGGTCTTTTCCCGCAGCTCGCCGGCGACGCGGGCGCACTTGTCCGGATCCCGGCTGATCCCGACCACGCGGGCCCCCATGGCAGCGAGCGCTTCCGCAGCGGCCAGCCCGATCCCGGCGGTGGCTCCGGTGATGATGATGGTTTTTCCGTCCATGAGCACCTTTTCAGAAACCATGTGAAAAAACAAACCGTGCGGTGGGGCTTTGCCCCACCGCACGGTTTGTTTTTTCAATTATCAATCCGTATGGCGTAGATTCCAACGTCCAGGTTCATCGCATCGTGGGCGCCCGGCTTGGCCAGGATTCCTGCGGCAGCGAAGCAGGTCAGCGCCCGTTTCAAGCGACCGTCTCGCCTGCTTCCTCACGCCGCATCGCCTCGAACGAGGCGATCGCCACCTCGAGCATGCCCCGGTCCGGTTCGCGGGTGGTCAGGTGCTGGAGGGCCAGGTTGGGCCGCACCAGCCAGCGGACCAGCGGATGTTTCAGGTTCGCTGCGGTCCAACGGATATATTCATAGGCGAGCGCGGCCAGCACCGGGATCAGCAGGATGCGGGTCGCCAGACGCCACAGGATCGGGAGCGGGCCGAGCAGGGTGAAGATCAGGACGGAGAGCAGGATCAGCGTCAGGAGAAAAGCGGTTCCGCAGCGGGGATGTTCGATCGAATGCCGGGCGACGTTCTCGGGCGTCAGTTCGTCTCCGGCTTCGAAGGCGTTGATGGTCTTGTGTTCGGCGCCGTGATAGCCGAAAACCCGGCGGACATCCTCCATCCGGCCGATCAGGACGATGTATCCGATCATGAGCGCCAGCCGGATGATCCCTTCGAGCAGGTTGCCGACCCAGGGCGGCCACAGAATCGACGCCGGCGGTCGGGTAAGCGAGAAGGGGCCGGCCGCCTGTCCTCCGCCGAGCCATTCGATCCCGTAAACCACCACGGCCGGCAGGACGAAGAACAGGCCGATCCCGAACAGCAGCGAGAGGCCGAGCGTCAGGTACAGCGCCGGACCTTCGAGCTTTTCGTCGTCGCCGGTCTGCATGTTGGCGGAGATCGTCAGGGCGCGCATCCCGAGCCCGAGGGCGTCCCAGAGCATGACCAGGCCGCGCAGGAAGGGGATCTTTGCCAGCCCGCTCTTGTAGATCCCGCCGAGTTTCTCGGTGTGCAGGACGATCTGCCGGTCGGGCGCTCGCATGGCGATGGCCACGTTCCCGGCCCCCCGCATCATGACGCCCTCAATGACGGCCTGGCCTCCGTAGGTGGGTAGTTTTGTATTCATTCGATGAGGGGATGAAAAAATAAAGGTCATGCGGTGCTTTGCACCGCATGACCTTTATTTTTTCAATTCATAAAGTAAATGAATCAACGCATCAACAAAGGTATGGAACGTCGGCAAATGCAGCTTCTCGTTCGGCCCGTGGAAGTTGTCGTCGGGGAGGCCGCAGCCGACGTTGACGCTTTCGATGCCGAGGATCTTTTTCACGTCGGAGACCATCGGGACGCTGCCGCCTTCGCGCTTGAACAGCGGGCGGACGCCCCAGGCGGCTTCCTGGGCGGTCATCATGGCCCGGATCCAGGGGGATTCGCGGTCCGAGAGGGAGGCGGGGGAGTGGGTCATCGCATCCAGCTCCCAGCGGACGGTATCCGGCGCATTGGCTTCCAGGTAGGCCTTGAACATGCGCTCGATCGCAGCCGAATCCTGGTCGGGGACCAGGCGGCAGGAGATCTTGGCCATTGCGTAGGCGGGCAGGACGGTCTTGGCGCCTTTTCCGGTGAAACCGGAGAGCAGACCGTTGACCTCCAGGGTCGGGCGAGCGCCCAGTCTTTCGATCGGGGTGAAGTCCCGCTCCCCCCAAAGCCGCGGGACGCCGGCGTTCTTCACGATCTGCTCGTCGGTGAACGGCAGCCGGGCGAGCTCCCGGCGCTCTTCTTTACTGAGCGGGCGGACATCGTCGTAGAATCCCGGCAGGGTGACTCGGCCTTTGGCGTTGTGCATCCCGGCGATCAGCTCGCTCAGGACCTGGGCCGGGTTGTGGACCGCCCCACCGAAGACGCCGGAGTGCAGGTCGTTTTCCGGCCCATAGATGCGCAGCTCGAAATAGGCCAGGCCGCGCAGGCTGTAGGTGATCGTCGGGATGTCCGGGGCGAGCATGCCGGTGTCCGGGTTGAGGCAGAAATCGGCGGCCAGCATGTCCTTGTGCGTGCGCATGAAATCGGCCAGCTGCGGGGAGCCGATCTCCTCCTGGCCCTCGATCATGAACTTGACGTTGACCGGCAACGGTCCGGCGGAGAGGGCGGCTTCGACGGCGTAGAGCGAGGCCATCACGTTACCCTTCATGTCGCTGGCGCCGCGGCCGTACAGGTTCTCGCCGCGCACGGTCGGGCTGAAGGGGTCGGAGACCCATTTGTCGAGCGGTTCGGCCGGCTGGACGTCGTAGTGACCGTAGATCAGGACGGTCGGCGCTTCCGGGCCGGCGTCGAGCAGCTCGCCGTAGACGATCGGGTGCGTCTCGGGCGGGTAGAGTTCGACGTTCTTGACGCCGATCCGCTCCAGGTAGCCGGCGACCCAGCCGGCGGCGACGGATACGTCGGTCCGGCAGTCCGGGTCGGTCGAGACGGAGGGGATCTTAACGAGGTCGCCGAGCTGGTCGACGAAGCGGGAACGGTGGGTGTGGGCGAATTTCAGGGCTTCATTCAAAGACATGGGGTTCTCGCTGGTTATGGATGTGAGATTTGCGAAAACAGGCTCGTGTTCCGACGATCCTGTCCAGGCCAACAATCATAATCGAATAATCGGCGGTATGCGCCGATGTTCGTAACGTCTCAGGGACGGTTAAGGTTTAGAATTTCGGCATGGTGAACATCCGAACCGGTTTGGCCTGGCTCCTGGCAGGAGCTGCGATCCTTGCAGGGATCGTCAGCTTTTCGTACGAACTGCGTTTGATCGATGAAGTCGACTTCAGCTTCTCGATGTTGGGAACAGGATGGACGCTGCTGATTCCCGGTTCTTTCGGTATTCTCGGCGCATGGATCATTTCCCATCAAGAGAGAAACATCGTCGGTTGGCTGATGCTGATGACGGCCCTGGCCGGCGGGAATGCGCTGTCTCCCTTTCTTGCGAGGCTGCCGGTTCAAGACCTGACTCCGGGATTATGGCTGCTGCTCTGGTTCGACGGCTGGAGCTGGATCCTTTTCATCTTTCCGGTTTTTCTGATCCCTTTATTTTTCCCGGATGGGAAGCTGCCTTCACCCCGCTGGAAATGGGTCCCCCGGCTGGCCCTTGGCATGTGGCTCTTTCTTGCCGTGGTCATGGCCTTTGGGGAGAACTGGCCGGTGCCGAACCCATTCGGTTTTATCCCGCAGAGCTTTTTTGGGGAAACCTTTATGGTTTTCTGGGGAATCGGGTTGATGACCTTGGTCGGCGGCAGCGTGGCCTCGCTGTTCGTGCGCTATCGACATGCCGGCCAGGTCACGCGCGATCAAATCAAATGGATCCTGTTTGCTGCGGTATTTTTTTTCTTCGGATACGGATTTACGCTTTTCACTATTGAGATCGCTTCGGTATCTGAGTGGGGCGGCGTGCTGTTAATGATCGTGCTGCTGGTCTTCCCGATCGCTATTGCGATCGCCATTCTGCGGCACCGGCTCTACGATATCAACCTGATCATCCGGCGGACGCTGCAGTACACGATCATGACCGTGCTCCTGGCGGTGGTGTATTTCGGCGGGGTGGTCATCCTGCAGGGGGTTTTCGGTGGCCTGGCGGGTGCGGCTGATTCGCCGCTGGTCACTGTGATCACGACCCTCGGCGTCGCCGCGCTGTTTACTCCGCTCCGGCGGCGTGTCCAGGGTTTCATCGACCGGCGATTCTACCGGAATCGGGTGGATTCCGAGCAGGCCCTGGCCCGTTTCAGCACCGTCGCCCGCGATGTGGTCGATCTGGACCGGTTGATGGAAGCCGTGTTCGGCGTCGTCGAAGAGACGCTGCGGCCGGCCAAGGTCAGCTCCTGGTTGAAAGAGCCCGATCGGAAGACCCTCGAAAAACCCCGGTAGGGGTGGGCCCGGTAGGGGTGGGCCTTGTGCCCACCCCGGATATTGTGCCCGCCTGAAACCTCGCAACCGACAAGGCAAAACGCCGCCGGCGACCGATGAGGGGTCTGAGGGAGGCGTCGCCTTGCAAACCGGGTGCCCACAAGGGGCGCCCCTACGAGGTGCGGGCCGGCAGGGTGCGGAACTTTTCCGATAACAATTCGAGCGACCGATCGTAGCGGTAGTTCAGGTTGCGGTGGCCATCGTCGAATTCCTCGTGGATGAAATCGATTCCGTGTTCCTGCAGCCGCCGGGCGAAGATGCGGGCGCCGTAGTGCAGGTTGTGCTCGTCGCGGGTCCCGCAATCGAAAAACAGCAGGTCGAGCGCACGCAGGTTGTCGGCGTAGCCCTCGACCAGGTTGACCGGGTCGTGCGCCTCCCATTCGGCCCAGACGCTCGAACGCAGCTCGCCGGTATCCGGGTCGAAGGGCAGGTCGAAACCGAGCGGCGCGGCGGGGTTGGGGGAATAGCAGGCGGCCATGGCGCAGGTATTGAGGGCCGGGAAGAAGTCACCGCTTTTGGGGCGGACCGCGCCGGGATCGGCCAGCATTTCCGTCACGGCTGCTTCGCCGCCGCGGGCGTAGAAGCGCAGGAAGCCGGCGAAGTCGGGTTTGTAGCACAGCTCGAAGTATTTATCCCCGCTGTGATCGGCGACGAGGCCAAAGACGCCCGGGTGCCGCATCCCGAGCGTCGTTGCGCCGAACCCGCCGGAGGATTTCCCGGCGACGGCGCGGGCGGCCGGTTCAGGGATCGTGCGGTAGTTGGAGTCGATATATTCGACCAATTCGATCAGGTGGTCCTCGTAGTTCCCGGTGGCGGTTGAATTGAGATACTGCGATCCGCCGTAGCGGGTGCTGCCGTCGGGGAGGGCGAGGATCATTGGGACGGCCTGGCCGGAGGCGGTCAGGCGGTCGATGCGTTCGGTGATCGTCTCTTCCCAGAGCGAGTCGTTGAGCATCATCGTCCCGCGCCCGGTGAACCCGGCCAGCAGGTAGACGACCGGGTACCGCAGCCCACCGCCCTGCGCATAGCCGTCTGGCAGGATGACCGGTACCCGGCGTTCGGCCGGATCGCCCAGCGGGTTGCCCTCCAGCGATTTGAAGCGGATCGTCTCGATCCGGACGCTCGCACCCATCAGCCCTCCAGCTCCTCCCGGATCAGCCTTCCGGGCGACGTCATCCAGTACCCGACCAGCATCAATGCCGCGATCATGAATATAAACCCGAGCTCCTCAGCATAGCCCCGCGGGTATCGAAAGATCCGCAGGCTGTCGAGGACGATCCCGAACGGCTCGTTCAGGACGTCCCAGCTGTTCCAGCGCAGAAACCGCCCAAGATAGACCCCAAACCCGCTCAGGGCGATCGCCACTAAAGCAAACCCCCAACCGGCAACCGGCCCGGCCAGGTGGTGGATGATCCTGTGCACGGCCCGCAGCGAGGCGATCCCGAGGAAGAACCCCGTCAGGGCGATTGACATGATGAACCCCACGTCGTACCAAAGCGGCACCCCCGAGCGGGGCTGCAGGTGCAGGAAGTCGGTGATGATGTAGGGGGCGTTGGGCAGGAACAGCAGCCAGAGACCGCCGAACAGGCCGATCCCCGGCCAGAACCGCAGGCGGCGGGTGAAAAGGAAGTTGGCGACCAGCGCAAAAAAGTACGGGAGCCAGGCCAGGAACAGGTTCTTGATCAGGAACGAGTAAGTCAGCCCACCGGATAAATAAGCGCGCACCCCGAAAAAGAAGAACACGAGGGCGGTCGAAACGACCAGCGGGTAGAAAAGGTTTCGGGAGAGGTAGCGGTGAATACGCAGGAAGGGTTCAAGCCGGGTCATGATGGACCTCCGCAGGTCGAGGATAAAGGGCTGCGTGGGTGAAGCCGACACAGCCCTTTATTCTCTCAAATTTAAATTAGCTAACGCTGAGCGGATCCGGATCAGCAGCTGGGTCGCATTCCAGCGGTCCAGAAATGGGACGGGGATCTCCATGTTCTGGAAGATGCGCTCGAGCACCTGCCGGCCGAGGGCGTCCGCATCCGAGAACTGGTTCCTCCGTTTCAAAAAGGAGTCGATCCGTTCAACGTCGGCCGTGCCGAGGCGCTCGAGCGGGAGCGTTCCGATGCCCTCCAGCCGCACGACGCCGGAACCGGCCGGCCTGTCCTCTCGCAGGAGTGAATCAAGACCGGCGGGTGCGGCATCCTCGCGGACGACCAGCGTTCCGGCGGCCAGGTCCCCGAGCCGGCGCGCCTGCCGGTCCACGAACATAGTGACCACGCCCACCCCATAGAAGCTGGGTAGGAAATCGATCAGCCGGACCAGGTTGCGGATGACGGATTCGGACAGGGTGATCGGCCGGCCGTCGCTCCGGATGACGCGCAGCCCCGTCCAGCGTTTGCCGGGGGACTGGCCGTTCCAGAGCATTTCGAAAAAGATGTAGTAGCCCCACAGGAACAGGAAGCTCAGCAGCCCCATCCCGGCGATAACCCAACCGGCCAGCCCGCCGGTCGCCAGCGCCTCGGGGTCGAGGTCCATCACCCGCTGGGCGACCAGGATCGCCAGGATGAAGACGCCGATCTGCAACAGGGCGATAATGGCCGTATCCGCAAGCGCGGCGATGAACCGTGACCCGATCCCGGCCAGCGGATATCCGAAAACGACGTTTTCGGGGGTGTCGATGGTGAGGCGTTCGTCTTGAAATGACATTTTAAAAAGCCGATCAAAAACAAATATCGGGCCGGGCGCAGCCCGGCCCGATATTTGTTTTTGATCGATCCAGCCAGGAGTATAATCGAAAACCATGGACCCCGACCCGTTCATCCGGGCTCGCCGGGGCGCCTGGCAGGAGCTTGAAGACCTGCTTGCAGCCGCCCAACGGTCGAACGACCATCTTTCCCCCGATCGGATCGACCGGCTCGGCGCGCTGTACCGCGCCGCCGGAGCGGACCTTGCGGTGGCGCAGCGAGATTTTCAAGGCAAGGACGTCACGGCCTATCTCAACCGGCTGGTCGCCCAGGCGCATGCCGTCGTTTACCGGGGCAGACCGCTGGCCTGGGGCCGGCTGCGGCGCTTTGTGACCCACGGGTTCCCGCGCGTTTACCGGCAGACCTGGCCGTTCACCCTGGCTGCGGCGCTGATGTTCTTCCTGCCGGCGCTCCTGGCGGGGCTGGTCGTGTGGGCAGAGCCGGCGGCGGCCGGCTGGCTGCTCCCACCGGAGGTCCGGCAGCTGGAGGAGATGATGCAGGAGCATGCGCTGTGGACCCAGATCCCGATCGAGGAACGGCCGTACGTTTCATCGTTCATCATGCGCAACAACATCCAGGTATCCTTCCTGGCGTTCGGGCTCGGCGTGTTGGGGGGCGTCTTCACGCTCTGGGTCCTGGTCTTGAACGGTCTGATCCTGGGCGGGATCACCGGGCTGGCGGGGTATTACGGGTTGGCCTTCGATCTATGGACGTTCGTGATCGGCCATGGGGTGGTCGAGCTGAGCGTCATCTTCATGGCCGGCGGGGCGGGGCTTTCCCTCGGCTGGGCGCTTCTGCGGCCGGGTCTTCTGCGCCGGCGCGATGCGCTGGCACTGGCGGCGCGCCGATCGGTGCGGCTGGTGATTGGGGCGGTGCCGCTGCTGGTGATTGCAGGATTGATCGAGGGGTTCCTGTCCCCGGCGGAGACGGTGCCGTGGGGGATCAAGTGGGGGGTAGGGGTGGGGAGCGGGGTGATGCTGTATTCATATTTATTATTTGGGGGCAAGGAGGCGCAAAAATAAACCCCAGGCCGGGGCGAAGCCCCGGCCTGGGGTTCATGCGCTCCTCCCTATATTGTGAGAAAATGGGATGTGGGTGCGGGCTCTGCCCGCACCCACATCCCATTTTCTCACAACCTCATCATCCCCTTAATCTCCAAATACCGCTCAATCACTCGCAGCGACAACCTGTCCGCCGCCACATCCACCGTCGGCACGCCCCGCCGCTCCAGCGTCTCCAGCGCGAGCCGCCGCGCTTCGAGCAGGTCTTCCGCCGCAGCCCGCTGATACGCCTCCAACGAATCCGACGGCCGCACCCGGGCTGCTTCCGCCACATCCGGATCTCCGATCGTCACCACCAGCGGCAGACTCTGCCGGCTCAGCTGCGAGACGCTCTCCACCAGCGCCTGGACCCCCATCCCACCGCTGATATCGGTGAAAATCACGACCAGCGACCGTTTGCGGTGCTTCAGCCCCAGGTAGGCGAACGCCGTCGCGTAATCCGGCTCCACCGGCTGCGGTTCGACCCGGTACAGCAGCTCCAGCAGCCGGTAAAACTGGCCGCGCCCGCCCTTCGGGGAGACGAAGCTCTCCACCCGGTCGGTGAACGTCATCAGCCCGACCTTGTCGCCCTTCCCCGTTGCCACGTAAGCCAGCAGCAGCGCGGCGTTGACGACGTAGTCCAGCTTGGCGATCTGGTCCACCGGGCTTTGCATCATCCGCCCGGCGTCAATGGCGACGAAGACGTTCTGGCTGCGCTCGGTCTGGTACTCGACCGTGATCGGCCGGGCGCGGCGGGCCGTCGCTTTCCAGTCGATCCGGCGGTAGTCGTCGTCCGGCGAGTATTCGCGCAGCCGCTCGTATTCGGTCCCTTCCCCGAACACCCGCGCCTGGCGCAGCCCCATCTCCTGCAGCCGGTTCTGTTTCAGTAAAAGATCATAGCGCCGGATATCGAGCAGGTTGGGATACACCTTGACCGGCCCCGCAGCCTCTGTCTTCCCCTGCCGGACGACCAACCCTAAGGGTCCCTGCCACCGCAGGTGGATATCCCCGAATTCGTAATCCCCGCGCCGCCGCGGCGTCAGGTGGTAATCGCCCTCCCACGCCGACCGCGATCCTGCCTCTCCGGACAACACCCGCCGGTCGATCCCGAAGGCTTCGGGCGCCTCATCGCGCACATCAAAGCGGACCGGGAAGCGGCCCCGGTTGCGCACCGAAAGCCGAACCTCGTTGGCGACTCCCAGGCTCAGCCGGCTTTCGTGGGTGCGGGTGATCTCGAACCGCCCAATCCCCTCCGCCAGCCGCCGGTCGATCCAGAACAGCCCCAGGCAGGCGAGGATGTAAAGGAGCGCCACCCACTGGAGCGCCGGCAGCCAGGTCGCCGCAGCGATGACCGGGGCGCCCAAGAGCAAAAGCAGCAGTCCGCGGGTCGTCAGCATGCGCTCAGCGCGGCACCTCGACCCGGCCCAGGATCCGCCGGATCACGGCGTCGGCGTCCAGGCCCTCGATCTCGGCCTCCGGCTTCAGGATCAGCCGGTGGCGGAAGACGGCCGGGACGATCCACTTGACGTCGTCCGGTGTGACGAAATCGCGGCCCTGCAGCGCGGCGTACGTTTTTGACGCCAGCAGCACATGCGCCGCCGCCCGAAGGCTGGCCCCCAGCACGACGTCGACCGAATCCCGGCTCGCCGTCGTGATCTGCGAGATGTAGGCCAGCACCCCGTCCTCCACCTTCACCGCATCGACCGCCGCACGGATTTCCGGAAACTGTCTGGCCGACACGACGGGCTTGAGACCGGCCGCGTCCAGGTCGTGTGCGTCGAAACCGTGGTGGTAGCGCCGCAGGACCTCGATCTCGGTCGCTTCGTTCGAATAAGGCACGATGATCTTAAACATGAAGCGGTCGAGCTGCGCCTCCGGGAGCGGGTAGGTGCCCTCGTATTCGATCGGGTTCTGCGTGGCGATGACCATGAAGGGCGGTTCCAGCGCAAAACGCTGCCCTTCCAGGTTGATCTGCCGCTCCTCCATCGCCTCCAGCAGCGCGGATTGGGTCTTGGCCGGGGCGCGGTTGATCTCGTCCGCCAGGCAGATCTGGGTGAAGAGCGGGCCCTTCCTCAGGTGAAAGCTGCCCGAGCTGAGGTCGTAGACGTTCGTCCCGATGATGTCCGACGGCATCAGGTCCGGCGTGAACTGGATGCGGGTGAAGCGGGCGTCCACCAGGCGCGCCAGGGTCTTGGCCATCAGGGTCTTGGCCGTCCCGGGGACGCCCTCCAGCAGCGCGTGCCCACCGCTGAACAGGGCGACGACGAGCATCTCGAAAGGGGTCTCGAGGCCGACGATGGTCTTGTCGGCTTCGGAGCGGAGGGATGAGAATAGCGATTGGAGGTCGGAGGGTATCATCGTGTCCTTGATTCAGCGAATCAGCGATTTGGCGAATGGGCGAATGGGCGAATCTATTCCTGAGCGGAACGCGACTCAAGCCATTCGGCTGCCTCGGTCGATAAACGGACCAACTCGGTTTCACTCACGTCCGGACGTCCTAATTCCGCCAGCAGGCGAGCGAGCGTCTCAAGATCCATATCCGGGTCGTATTTCCGCAGGGCCTCGATGAATTCATCGTCCGGCACCCCCGGGTCGATCCGGTAGCGGGCGGCGAGGCCCCGCTTGAGGCGGCGGTGGTAGTGGGCCAGCAGTTCGGTCCGGTTGCCGGCGAGCTGGTTGAGGCCGGCGATGGCGGTGATGTATTCGAGCGGCGCCCGGCGGGTCCGCTCCCCCTCCGGACGGACCGGGCGGCCGAAGGCGCGGCCGGATAAGGCGATCCAGACGAACACGGCTCCGGCCGCATACAGGACCGCGCGCCCCGCCGGCGTCCGCCGCAGCCAATCTCCAGGCCCGGCAGGATCGCCGGCGGCCGGACGGCGGCCGTGGTGCCACTCGTCAAACCAGATCAGGGCCCCGGCCGGCGCCTCACCGGCCAGGTTGAGGACGAACGCCCCGGCTCCCGGCTGCTTGAGCCCGGCGTTTGTGAACGGCTGCGCCGACGCGCTCAGAACGACCCGGCCGTTGCCCCGGTCGAAGCGGATGGCGACCGGCCCCTCGGGCAGCGCGGCCAGCGGCAGATAATCGTCGAAAGCGGGAACCAGGTAACTGTTTGCCTCGAAGGGGATCGGGTCCTCTACCGGCGGATCCAGCAGGACGGGCAGCGCAGGAGCGACCGCTGCGCCGGTCGTTTCCGGGAAGCCGCGGGCAACGTCGAATGCAGCCAGCAGCGGTGCGGTCCCGAACGTGCCCCCCGCAAAAACCAGGATTCCGCCGTCCTCGACCCACTCGACCAGCGCATCGGCCTCTGCACCGCTCATCCCGGTCGGTTCGAGCAGGAAGACGAGGTCGGTCCCCGCCGGGACGACGAACCGGGACGTCACTTCATCGCTCACCGCGTAGCCGAGCTCGTCGAGCCAATCGTAGAGCGCACGGGCGCCGTCCGGTGCGGTCGAAGCGCTGTCGAGCGGGATCGCGGCCGGATCTGCCGTCCGGGTGAGTGCACCGAACACGGTCAGGGCGACGAGGAGCGAGATCAGCGCCAGCGTCAGAACCGTCTCGCGGTTGCTGAAGGCGTTTGTCAACGCAAAATCACGACCGAGAGTCCTCTTCATTTTTTGAGCGCTCCGACTTCCTCGGAATAACGCCTGAATTCCCCCGAGGAGATCGGCTGGAACCCGTACCACACCCGGTCGAAAGTCTCGACGACGGACCGGAAGCGGACCGCCAACTCGGGACGGGGGGCGAGGTCGGTCAGCAGCTCGCGGTTCGTGTGCGCCCGATCGAGCCGGATATGGCCGCGCTCCTCAAGGGCGAGCAGGGCGGCCAGGTACAGGTAGCGGACCGCTTCCCGGAGGTCCCCGGCTTCCGAGTGGACCCGGGCCTGCTCGATCGCCCGGTCGGCCGTAAGGCCCGGCGGAACGCCGACGGCCCGGTCGATCTCGGCTTCGCCGATCACGCTCCGGATTGAGTTCAGGTAGATGTAGCGCAGGATCAGCGCGAGCGTGACGGCGACTCCCGCCAGCAGCAGGGTGTTGAGGACCGCTGCGGCATCGGCCCCCGGGATCAACCCGGCCACCAGCCTGGCAAACGCGTTCATCATTCGCTGCCAAACCTCGGTCAGCGGATTTGGGGCAGCCGGCTCGGGCCATGCGTAGACCGGGGCCGCCAGGATCGACGCCAGGGCTTCCAGGTCCGCCGCCCCGAAACGGGCCTCCCCGCGCAGATTCTTATAGGCGATCGCCCGGTCGAGAATGGCGAGGAGACCGTCCGTATCCGGCGGGTCGCTGCGGAGCAGGTTGGACAGAAAAGCGTGATCGACAGGGATCCGGACCCCGTCCGGGAGGACGACGGCATCGATCGCCTCGAGACGACCGGCGAGTTCGGCGAGGTCCGGTTGTTGTAGATCCGGATTCTCACGGATCTCATCCCGGATCTCCTCGAGGGTCAGCCAGTAGGCTCCCAGGGGCGCATCCCCCGTGGAGGATCGACCGGGGAGCGAGAGAAGACCTCCGATGAGAAGGCCTCCGATGAATAGGGCGACGGCAAGCGCAGCCGGTTTCCCGATCACCCCAGCGCCCCGGGAAAAAACACGCCCATCACCCCGACAATGCCGATAAGGAAGATGATATACACCCCGATCAGAAGCAGGGTCAGCATGGCGAAATTACCGATCTCACGGCCCGTGAACACCGCCCGGTCGGGCAGTTTCGACGTGCCGGCGACCAGATCGCGGACCGGTACGGCGTCGTGCGCTTCGCCGGTCCGGGTGTGCAGCACCAGGTCGAGGCCTTCCGTCCGCACCCGCAGATCGAAGTAGAGCAGGGTCAGACAGGTCAATTGGAGCGGAAGGTAAAGCAGTTCAAAGAACAGGGTGATCAGGGCTTGGATCGCCAGGGTCAGGTTGTCGTAAGTCTCCGGGTTCTCGAAAAGACTCTCCGGGAGCAGCAGCGAGATGCCGTAGTTGGCCACCAGCAGCGGGCCGCTCACGACGACCCAGTTGAACAGAAAAAGCATCAGGGAAAACCCGAAGATCCACCAGAACCGCCCACGGACCAGTTCCCAGGCCCGGCGGATCGATTTGCGGGCGCCGAAATCCTCCATCACGACCACGGGCGCCACGAGCGGAAAGACCATCGCGGCCAGCACGATCAGCATCCCCGGCCCGGTCAACCACCCCGCACAAGGCACGATGGTCCAGCCGAACAACAGGATGTTCGCACCGAGAAAGAGCAGGATCGCCCGGACGAGGACGGCCCAACGGTTACCGACCGCCCGGTATGCGTTCAGAGTCGAAAGCTCCTCACCCAGGTAGGAATCCGCCACGATCCGCGCCAACGCCGCGCTGGCGACCCCGCCCACCAGGATCAATTCGGCGACCACGACGACCAGGTTTGCCGCGATCCCGACATAATAGTCCGACCCGAAGGCCTCGAGCGGGTTCTCATCGGGGCTGATTTCCTCCAGGTTCGGGATGGCTTCCAACACGGCCTCCGAGGTCGCGAGCGTGACGATCAGGCTGATCACGGCGAACGGGACCTGCATCAGTGCGATGACGCCGATAAACTTGAAGAAATTGCGCCGGTACAGCCGGATGGCCCGGTCGAGCAGCTCCCCCATGCCGAGGGGGCGGAGGGTTTCGGTAAGGGTGGTCATGTGCGAGAGAAAAGGAAATCGAAAAGATTATAATGGAACACAGATGTTAATCCAAAACGCCACGATCATCACCCTCGAACCCGAAAACCGCATCCTCTCCGACCAGACCGTCCTGATCGAAGACGGCCGGATCGCGTCGATCGGTCCGCAAAAGGGTGTTTCGACCTGGTTTGACGATGACGACCGGATCGATGCCGGCGGGCGGCTGGTCCTGCCGGGGAACATCTGCGCCCACACGCATTTCTATGGGGCCTTCGCCCGCGGGATGGCGATCCCGGGTCCGGCTCCCCGGGATTTCCCCGAGATCCTGCAGCGGCTGTGGTGGCCGCTCGATAAAGCGCTGGACCCCGAGTCGATCCGGCTTTCGGCGCTGGTGATGCTGGTCGACGCCATCCGGAATGGGACCACGACCCTGATCGATCACCACGCCTCTCCAAACGCCATCCCGGGGTCGCTGGACGCGATCGCCGACGTTGTCGATGCGGCCGGGCTGCGGGCTGTCCTGTGTTACGAGGTCACCGATCGGGATGGGGAGGGCAAAGCCCGCGCCGGGATAGAGGAAAACCTCCGGGCGCTGGAGAAATACGGCCGGCCCACGGACGGGGGCCGGGTGGCGGCGACCTTCGGTCTGCACGCCGGTATGACCCTGTCAGAGGCGACCCTCGCCGCTTGCCGGGAGGTCGTCCCGGAAGGGACCGGGTTCCACATCCACGTCGCCGAGCACGAGGCGGACGAGTACGACAGCCTCAACCGCACCGGCGAACGGGTCGTCGACCGGCTGAGCAGGCACGGCCTGCTCGGGCCGGAGACGATCGTCGCCCATGCCGTCCACGTCGATGCGGCCGAAATCGCCCTGCTGGCGGAGACCGAGACCTGGGTCACACACCAGCCGCGCTCGAACATGAACAACGGGGTCGGCGCGGCGCCCGTCGAGTCGCTCTTGCGGGCGGGTGTGCGGGTCTGCCTGGGGACCGACGGCTTTCCGCACGCGATGTGGGAAGAAGCCCGCTTCGCCTACATGCTGCAGAAGCTGGCCCACCGCGACCCGCGCCGGATGCCGGGCGACCGGGTCTTCGAGATGCTGACCCGGAACAACGCCGACCTGGCCGGCCGATTTTTCCCGGGGGCCGCGCTGGGGGTCATCACCGAAGGCGCCCACGCCGACCTGATCTTCGTCGACTACCACCCGCACACACCGCTCTCGCCCGGCAACCTGCCCTGGCAGGTGATCTTCGGCTTCCACGAGCGGATGGTCACGACCACGATCTGTGCGGGAAGGCTCCTGATGCACGAGCGCGAGCTGCTGACGCTGGACGAGGCCGCGATCGCGTCCGCGGCGCGCGAGGCGGCGCCGGAGGTCTGGGCGCGGTACGGGCGGTTGGTCTCATGACGAAACCCACCATTGCCGTCCTGGGCGGCACCGGAAAGGAAGGTCCCGGCCTGGCCCTGCGTTGGGCTCACAACGGCTACGAGGTCCTGATCGGTTCCCGGCAGACCGAAAAGGCGGAGGCCGCGGCCGCGGATCTGAACGAAAACCTGGGGGGGAGACTCGTGCGTGGTTTTGAAAACGGTGAGGCTGCCCGCCGGGCCGATATCTCGGTCCTCACCGTCCAATACCAGGCGCACCGCGTCGCCCTGGAAAGCCTCAAAGATGCGCTCCAGGGCAAGATCCTGGTCGACGCGACGGCCCGGGTCGATTTCCGCGACCCGCAGCCGCCGCCGGCCCCATCCGCCGGCCGCATCGCCCAGGAGATCCTCGGTTCGGGGGCCCGCGTCGTCGCCGCGCTGCAGACCGTCCCGGCTCACGCCCTCAAACACGGCCTGGGAGAACCGCTCGACTTCGATGTCCTGGTCTGCGCCGACGACCTGCCTGCGGCGGAAACGGTCATGGACCTGATCGAAGGGGCCGACATGCGCGCCTTCTACGCCGGCAGCCTGGACAACGCCGTCGTCGTCGAAGGTCTGCCGGCTTTGCTCATCAGTCTCAACAAACACTATCGCGTCCGCACCGCCAGCATCCGGGTCACCGGGCTCTGACCGGGCACGGCGATATTTTTTTGTAATCGATCGCGACCAGGAATCCAGCCGTGCCCCATTTTCCCCGATCCCAATCGCTCACGCTGACCGCCGTCGCCGGGCTGCCGCTGATCGAACCCGGCGATGACCTGCCGCGCCTGCTGCTGGGATCGATGGACCGCCAGGGGCTGGAACTCCGGGATGGGGATGTCCTCATCCTGGCCCAGAAGATCGTGTCGAAGGCCGAAGACCGCTTTGTCCACCTGCCCGATCTCGCCGTTTCCTCCGCTGCAGCCGCGCTGGCCGCGGAGACGGGTAAGAACCCGCACCTGGTCCAGGCGATCCTGGACGAGAGCCGGGCGGTCCTGCGGTCACGGCCCGGGCTGATCGTCGTCGAGCACCGGCTCGGTTTTGTCTGCGCCAACGCCGGGATCGACCACTCCAACGTGCGCGGGAGTGACGACTGGGTCCTCCTGCTGCCGGAGGACCCGGACCGCTCCGCGGCCGAGATCCGCCGGGCATTTGAAACCACCGCCGGCGTCCGGATCGGAGTCCTCATCATCGATTCCCACGGCCGGGCCTGGCGGCATGGGACGGTCGGAGTCGTCATCGGGCTGAGCGGGCTGCCGGGGCTGGTAGATCAGCGCGGGGAGGTGGATCTGTTCGAGCGCGAACTGGTCGCCACTGTGATCGGGGCGGCGGACGAATTGGCCGCCGGGGCGTCGCTGGTGATGGGGCAGACCGGCGAGGGAACCCCGGCCGTCCACGCCCGCGGCTACCCCTACCCGCTCGGTGAAGGAACGTTGGCGGACCTCCTCCGCCCAGAAGAGAGGGACCTCTTCCGGTGACAACGTTTTCCATCGTCTACCAGGAGGAGGACCGGGCGGAGGAATATGCCCGGTTCCAGCTTGCAGTATAATGACCTTCCTCACCGTGTTTCCACTCACTTCACCCCTCACTTCCGAAGACCTCCACCAATTCCTCAGATCCCGTCGTTCCGTGCGCCGGTTCCGGCAAGATCCGATCCCCCGGGAAATCCTTGACGGGCTGATCGAGACGGCCGTACGGGCACCTTCCGCCCACAATCGCCAGCCTTGGCGCTTTGCCGTCCTGACCACGCCGGAGGCCAGGGAAGACCTGGCAGCCGCCATGGGCGCAGAATTCCGGCGCGACCTGCTTGCGGACGGCGTCTCCCCGCAGGAAGCGGACCGCCAGGTACAGCGCTCCCGCGAACGGATCACCAGCGCCCCGGCGGCCGTCGTCCTGTGCCTGACGATGGCCGGGATGGACCGGTACCCCGACCCGGACCGGCGCAAAGCCGAGTTCCGGATGGCGATGCAGAGCGTAGCGCTGGCCGGGGGACAACTGCTGCTCGCCGCGCATGCCGAGGGGTTGGGCGGCGTCTGGGTCTGCGCGCCGCTTTTCGCACAGGGGGCCGTGCAGCGCGCCCTCGACCTGCCGGAGGATTGGGAGCCGCAGGGGATGGTCCTGCTCGGCCGGCCCGATGGCCCGCCGGCCGGCCGGGACCGGCGCCCGGTCGCGGAGGTGGCGCGGTTTCTATGACCGTCCACTCCGGGATTAAGGTCGCCGCCCTGGCCGGCGGGGTCGGCGGCGCCAGGCTGGCGGATGGGCTGAGCCGCGTGATCCCGCCGGAGGACCTGACCGTCATCGTCAACACGGGGGACGATTTCGAGCATCTGGGTTTGTGGGTCAGCCCGGACCTGGATACCGTCTGCTACACCCTGGCCGGGATCGCCAATTCGGAAACCGGTTGGGGGAGGGCGGAGGAGACCTGGGGGGCGATGGACGCCCTCTCGGACCTCGGTGGACCGCATTGGTTCCGGCTCGGCGATCGGGACCTGGGGACTCACCTGGAGCGCACCCGCCGGATAAAGCTTGGGGACAGCCTGTCCGACATCACTTCCGATTTCTGCCGCGCCTGGGGGGTTGGCCCGGCCGTGCTCCCGATGAGTGACGACCCGGCGCCGACCCTCGTCCGGACGGTGGAGGGGGAGCTCGCGTTCCAGGAGTATTTCGTCCGTCGGCGCTGCGAGCCCGCCGTGACCGGTTTCCGCTTCGAAGGAGATCCGAGCCCGGCGCCGGGTGTGATCGCAGCGCTCGAGCGGGCCGATCTGGTCGTCATCTGCCCGTCGAACCCCTGGGTCAGCATCGACCCGATCCTGAACGTGACCGGTATCCGGGCCGTGCTGGCAGAACGGCCGGGAATCGCCGTTTCGCCGCTGATCGGCGGTCGGGCGGTCAAGGGACCGGCCGCCAAGATGTATAGAGAATTGGGCATCGAGCCTTCGGCGGCTGCCGTGGCTGCGCACTACGGGGGTCTGCTTTGCGGGTTCGTGATCGACCACGCGGATCATGCCGAAACCTCGCTGATCCGGGCCGAGGGCCTGGACGTTTTCTCGACCGATGCGCTCATGTCGGATGATCTCGACCGCGCCCGCCTCGCCGGGGAAATGATTGAATTCTGGATGAATGTCCGGCAAAAATCGAGTGGGTGAGCGAGAGAAGCTCGCTCGATTTTTGCCCTCATGTATAACGAACCGGAGCACCCATGAGCCTTTGGGCTATCGTACCGATCAAACCGTTGAGAAAAGGGAAATCCAGGTTGTCGCCCGTCTTGTCCGAGGACGAACGGGCGGAACTCAGCCGCCGGATGCTGGTGGCGACCGTTGAGACCTTGAAAAAAGTTCGTGATATCAACCATGTCCTGGTGGTGAGCCGCGATCCGGAGGCGCTGGCGGCTGCCCGCGGCGCCGGGGCGAGGACGCTGTTAGAAAACGGCAACCCGGAGATCAACGGCGCATTGACCCGGGCGGCGCTGGTCGCCGGGGCGTACAAAGCGCGCGGCGTCCTGGTCATGCCGGCGGATCTGCCGCTGCTGGACCCGGATGATGTCCGAGAATTCGTCGCCCGCGGTCGGGAAACGCCCTGCGTCGTGATCGCCCCGGACCGGAAGCGGGAGGGCACCAATGCGCTGCTGCTGGCGCCGCCGGATGTGATCCCGTTCGATTACGGTCCGGGATCGTTCCGGCGTCACCAGGAGAGCGCCCGGATCGCCGGGGTTCCGTTGAAGGTGTTTGAAGCCGAGTCGATCTCCCTGGACCTGGACCTGCCGGAGGATCTCGAGATTCTGGGAGCGGACCTGCGCATCGAGGTCGAGCAGGAGCATTCGGTATAAAATACCCGTAAAAAAGGGGCCGTTATCGAAAAATGCCCCGATTTTGCGGGTATTTTCTCGCCCAGAAGGAGGCGGAAATGCGTGTAGCCTTATATCTGCAAGACTCGCACGATCTGAGGGACGGTCTGGATTTCGTCCGGTACGCCGAGGAGCGGGGCTTCGAGGCCGTCTGGCAGGCCGAGTCCCGATTGGTCCGTGATGCCATCGTCCCGATGGCCGCCTACGCGGCCGTGACCGACCGGCTGAAGGTCGGCTCGGGCGTCATCAACAACTGGACCCGCAACATCGGCCTGCTCGCGGCGACTTTTTTGACCCTGGACGACCTGGCCCCGGACCGGATCATCTGTGGTCTGGGTGCGTGGTGGGATCCGTTGGCCCGCAACGTCGGGATCGAGCGGCGGAAACCGCTCACGGCGATGCGCGAGACCGTCGTCGTATTGCGGCGGCTGTTGAACATGGAGCGGGTCTCGTTCGAGGGCGAGTTCGTCCGCGTGAGCGGGATCGAGTTGGACGTTGTCCACGGGCGGCGCGAGCCGCGGCGCGTCCCGATCATGATCGGCGCGACCGGCCCGCAGATGATGGAACTGACCGGCGAGATTGCAGATGGGGCCGTGCTCAATTACTGCGTCCCCCCGGCGTACAACGACGATGCAATGGAGCAGCTCGAAACCGGCGCCCGCCGCGCCGGGCGGTCCGTGGACGACATCGACCGCCCGCAGCTCGTCGTCTGCTCGGTCGACCGCGACCGTGAGAAGGCCATCGACACCACCCGCGAACTGCTCTGCCAGTACCTGGCCCAGCAGCCGCATATCGCCAAAGCCTCCGGCGTCTCCCCGGATGTGGTGGCTGAAATCCAGTCCATCCTCGGTTGGCCGGCCACGCACGAGCAGATCCAGGCCGCCAAACACATGGTCCCGGAAGACCTGATCTACCGCATCACGGCCTCCGGGACGCCCGAGGAGGCCCGGGCGAAAGTCCAGGAATACGTCAACCGCGGCTGCACGTGCCCGATCCTCTATCCGGTCGGCGGGGACGTGCGGCTGCTGATCGATACATTCTCACAAAGTTGAAAAAATGACCCCCACACGGACTTCGCCCGTGTGGGGGTCATTTTTTCATAAATTTCTATGATCACCGAATACCACCGCCCCGTAACCCTCGACGAGACCGTTTCCCTGATTGCGCGGCCAGCGCTGACGCTTCCGATGGGCGGCGGGATTGTGCTGAACGCACCGCACGATCTCCTCTTCGCCGTGGCCGATCTGCAGTCTCTCGGGTTGGACGAAATCGAGATCCAGGGTAAGTTCCTGCGGATCGGGGCAACGGCCTCGCTTCGGGCGTTGGCCGAATCACAAGACACCAGCCCTGAGCTGCGCCGGGTCATCGAGCTGGAGGCCACCGCCAACCTGCGGAACCAGGCCAGCGTGGCCGGGACGCTCGTTTCGGCAGATGGGCGTTCGCCGTTCGGCTGCGCCATGATGGCGCTTGGCGTTCAGCTTCACCTGCTCCCCGGCGGCGATACGGTCGATTACGGCCAGGTGCTGCAGACCCGGGCAGGGGCTGCGGACGGGCTGCTGTATCTCCCCGGCCGGTTGATCCTCCAGGCGACCTTGCATTCCGGGACATCCCTGGCTTACGAATACGCCGCCCGAAGCCCGGCGGACCGGCCGGTCGTTGCCGTGGCGGCGGCGCGCTGGCCGTCCGGAAGGCTGCGGATCGTCGTCGGGGGTTGGGGGAGGGTCCCACGCCTCGCACTGGACGCCAACGACCCGGGCGGTGTCGCCGAAGCGGTCGACAGCGCCGCAGCCGCGGCCGGCGACGAATGGGCCACGGCCGAATACCGCCGGGATGCCGCCGTGAAGCTGGCCCGGCGCGCGATCGACCGCCTGGGGATGTGAGATATACTTTGATTAATACTGAAAGAAAGGGGATGCGCCGGCAACATCGGCGCATCCCCCTGATTTTTCCGAAAATCACACAGGAGCGCTCATCAAAATGCACGGTTTCACCCTCCTTCAGGAGACCGAAGTCCCTGAACTCAATACCCTCGTCCGCTATTACCGGCATGATAAGTCGGGCGCTCGCCTGCTTTCGCTCGTCAATGACGACGAGAACAAATCCTTCGGGATCGCCTTCCGGACCATCCCGGAAGACTCCACCGGGATCGCCCACATCCTCGAGCACGGCGTCCTGAACGGATCGCGCAAGTACCCGGTCAAAGAACCGTTTATCGAACTGCTCAAGGGCTCGCTCAACACCTTTTTGAACGCCTTCACTTTTCCGGATAAGACCGTTTACCCCGTCGCCAGCACGAACGGGAAAGATTTTTACAACCTGGTCGACGTCTATCTGGATGCCGTCTTCCACCCGCTCATCCAGCCGCATATCCTCGACCAGGAAGGTTGGCACTTCGAACTCGAGAGCCCGCAGGCCGACCTGGCGTTCAAAGGCGTCGTCTTCAACGAAATGAAGGGCGCCTATTCGTCCCCGGAGAACCGGCTCGGCGAGAATATCAACCAATCGCTTTTCCCGGATACGATCTACGCCCATGACTCGGGCGGAGATCCGAAGGCCATCCCGGAGCTGACCTACGAAGCTTTTAAGGCTTTCCACAAAAAGTATTACCATCCGTCCAACGCCCTCATTTTCTTCTATGGGGACGACGATCCGGCGGCGCGGCTGCAGTTGATGGACGACTATCTCCGGGATTACGATGCGATTGCGATCGATGCTCTCCCGGCGCTCCAGCCTCCCTTTGACGAAGAGCGCCGGCTGACCCACCCGTATCCGGCAGGGGAGGACGGCGAAGTTGAAAAGAAGAGCATGGTCTCGGTCAACTGGATGCTCCCGGAACCGGATGACATGGAAACGGCCTTCGCAGGCGACATCCTGTCGCATATCCTGCTCGGCACCCAGGCCGCACCGCTCCGCAAGGCGCTGATCGATTCCGGCCTGGGTGAAAACCTGGTTGGGGGCGGGCTGTCGGAATACACTCGCCAGCCGACTTTTTCAGTCGGAATGCGCGGGATCGAATCCGGGGACGCCGTCGCCGTTGAGAACGTGATCCTGGAGACCCTGGCCCGGCTGGCAGATGAGGGGATTGATAAGGATACGATCGAGGCCTCGCTCAACACGATCGAGTTCAACCTGCGCGAGAATAACACCGGCAGCTTTCCGCGCGGCCTGATGCTCTTCATGGTTGCCTTGAACTTCTGGTCCTACGGCCGCGATCCGATCGAGCCGCTGTTCTTCGAAGCGCCAATGAAAGCCCTGCGCGCACGTTTCGAAACCGGAGAGCGGATCTTCGAGAGTCTCATCCGGGCATGGCTGCTCGAAAACCGGCACCGCACCACGATCCTTTTGGAGCCCGATCCCGATCTAAGGAACCGTGAAGAGGCCGAGGAACGAGACCGCCTGGCCGAGATCCGGGCCGAGCTCACAGGCGAACAGATCGAGGCCATGGTCGCCCACACGCACGAACTGCGCCGCATCCAGGAAGCCCCAAACTCGCCTGAAGCGCTCGCCACGCTGCCGTTCCTGAAGCTCGAGGACCTCGACCGGGAGTTCAAGCTCATCCCGAAAACGGTCCGAGAATGGGGCGGCATGCCGGTCCTGCACCACGACCTCTTCACCAACGGGATTGTCTACCTGGACCTCAGCTTCGATCTGCACACCCTTCCGCAGGACCTGCTTCCATACGTCCCTTCGTTCACCCGCTGTATCCTCGGGATGGGCACCGAGACCGAGGACTTCGTCAAACTGACCCAAAGGATCGGGCGCAAGATCGGCGGGCTGACCGCCGGTCCGTTTGTGAGCCCGGCGCTGGAAAGCGACGACGCCGTCGCCCGGGTCTTCCTGCGCGGCAAATGCACCCTGGCCCAGACCGATGACCTGCTCGAGATCCTTCGGGACGTCCTGCTGACCTTGCGGCTGGACGACCGCGAACGGTTCCGCCAGATGGTGCTGGAGACCAAGGCCTCCAAGGAAGCGAGCCTGGTCCCATCCGGCCATTCGTACGTCAATACGCGGTTGCGGTCGCAGTTCGGAGAGGCCTACTGGGTCAACGAGCAGTTCGGCGGGCTGAGCAGCCTGTTCTTCGTGCGGGACCTGGCGAAAGAGCTCGAAGACGACTGGCCCGGTCTGCTCGAAAAACTCGAGCGGATCCGGGGCTACCTCTTCAGCCGGACCGGGGCAGTCGCCAACGTCACACTCGACGAAGAGAACTGGACGGCATTCTCACCGGCGCTCGAAGCCTTCCTCGCCGGTCTGCCTGCGAACGGGGCGGCCGTGCGAGCCTGGGCGCGGGAAACCGCCGCGGTCGATGAAGGCTTCACCCTCCCGGCGCAGGTCAATTACGTGGCCAAGGGGGCTAACCTCTTCGATCACGGCTATGCAGCCGACGGTTCGGCCCTGGTGGTCAACAAATACCTTCTGACCACGTATCTTTGGGACAAAATCCGGGTCCAGGGCGGCGCGTACGGTGGGATGGCGGCCTGGGACCGGATGACGGGCGTTTATAGCTTCCTTTCCTACCGCGACCCGAACCTGCTCGGGACGCTCGCCAACTACGACGGCGCGCCCGGCTTCCTGCGCGACCTGGACATCGACAAAGACGAGCTGACCAAGACGATTATCGGCACGATCGGCGATGTCGACGGCTACCAGCTCCCGGACGCCAAGGGGTACAGTTCGCTGATCCGGTATTTGACCGGTGTGACGGATGAAAACCGCCAGGTACTGCGCGAGCAGGTCCTGGACACCCGGCCGGGCGATTTCAAGCAATTCGGCGAGGCGCTCGAGGCCGTCCGGGACCACGGTAAAGTCGTCGTCCTGGGGTCCGCGGATGCAATTCGGGAAGCCAACGAGCAGCACGGCGGGGATTGGTTGGAGATTCGAAAGGCGCTCTGATGGAAGTGGATATCATCGGCGTCCCGATGGATTTCGGCCAGGGACGCCGAGGCGTCGATATGGGCCCCTCGGCGATCCGATATGCGGGTCTGCGTGATGGGATCGAGCGCCTCGGACACCGGATCCACGAGTCCGGCAATGTCCGGGTGCCGATCCCGGAGTTGTGCCGTTCGGATGATCCGCAGCTCCGCAACCTCGACTGCGTTGTACCGGTCGCGCGGGACTTGATGGGCCAGGTCGCCGGCGTGATCGATGAGGGGCATTTCCCGATCGTCCTGGGCGGAGATCACAGTTTATCGCTCGGTTCCGTGCAGGGGGCTGTGGGCCGGGTGAAACTCGGCCTGATCTGGGTGGACGCCCACGGCGATTTCAACACACACGAGACCACCCCCAGTGGAAACATCCACGGGATGCCGCTGGCCGCCCTGGCCGGGCTGGGGCACGAGCGGCTCGTCTGTCTCGATGGGCCGGAGACGGATGAACGGGCGGCGGTCGACCCCTCCCGCATCGCCATCGTCGGGGCCCGCGATCTGGACGAGCGTGAGAAGGAAAACCTGCGCGGCGCCGGGGTCAAGGTCTTCAGCATGCACGAGATCGACAGCTACGGAATTAACACCGTCATGCAACAGGCGATCGACATCGCCACCAGGGGCACGGAGGGGGTCTATCTCAGCTTTGACATGGACGCCGTCGACCCGTTATATGCCCCGGGGGTCGGAACCCCCGTCCAGGGCGGCCTGACGTACCGGGAGGCGCACCTGATCTGCGAGATGCTGGCGGAGACCGGAAAAGTCGTCGGGATGGACGTCGTCGAAGTCAACCCGATCCTCGACGAGCGCAACCGGACCGCCAGGTTGGCGGTCGAGATGATCCTGTCGGTGCTGGGTAAGCGGGTGTGGTGATGGGGCGAAAAAGCGAATGGGCGAATGGGCGAGTGGGTGATTGGGAAATTCGGTACAATTGTGACACGGGAAAGCGAGAGATCCTATGAGCAACGACGACACCTATATCGAGCATCCGCAGCCGCCGCGCCAGCCGCAGCCGGGATACCAACCCCCGCCCGAGCCGCCTCCGCTGCCGCCCATGCCGCCTCCGCCGGAGCCGCCTGGAAGCGAACGAAACTGGGTTCCCCTCGCGATCGTGATGGGGATCCTGATCGTCGTCCTGTGCGGGATCGCCGGGTTTGGGATCTGGCGCCTGGCGCAGGGTGGGGCGCTCCCGTTCGGCGGGCAAGCGACAGAAACAGAGGACCTCGTCTCCCTGACCCTGACGGCCCTGGTCGAGGACGTCCTGGACACCGTCATTTTCACGGACACCCCCTCCCCTGAGCCTACCGCAACCGTCGAACCGACCGCCGTCCCGCCGACCGATACCGAATCCCCGACCGAGATCTCGACCAATACGCAGGTGCCGACCCCGTCCGTGCCGACCTTCACCGCCAACCAGGCTATCAACTGCCGGACCGGTCCGAGCACGATCTATCAGAATGTGCGGACGATGGAGGCCGGCGATCCGCACCCGATCCTGGCGCAATCCGTCAGCCCGGTGGATGGGACCAGCATCTGGTACCAGGTCGAGATCAGCGGGGCGCAGTGCTTCGTTTCGAGCGGGTTCGGAACCGTTTCCGGGAACGCGAGCGAGATCCCGACCATCCCCGCCCCACCGACCCCAACGCCGACCGTTACACCCACCGCGACGGCGACCCCCACCGCGACCCCTACGCCGACCCCATGAGGCCCTGGAAAATCGGGGGGGCGGGGGCGCAGGCGCCGCGCCCCCCGGTTTAAACCGCCATAGAAAGAAG
>DATKDL010000159.1:0-3003 GCA_035512695.1 Anaerolineales bacterium
TGTTCTATCCCGATTCACAGCCATGGAAATCCTCACCGACGCCCTGATCGAAGCCCTTCGGTTGCTGGCGGGTCTCGACCCGGCGCTGCTGGAGATCGCCGGGCTGACGCTGCGGGTGACGGCGGCCGGGCTGTTCCTGGCGGTCCTGCTGGGTGTGCCGGTGGGGGCGGCGCTGGGGCTGAGCGGGAAGATCCCGGCCGCCGGCTGCATTCTACCGCTGATCTACACCGGGATGGGGCTGCCGCCGGTCGTCGTCGGGCTGGCGGTGTACCTGGTGCTCTCGAACCAGGGACCGCTGGGCGAGTTGGGGGGGCTGTTCACGCCCGGCGCGATGGTCTTCGCCCAGACCGTCATCGCGCTGCCGCTGGTCGTCGGCCTGACGCTCAGCGCGGTGCAGTCGCTCGACCCGGACCTGCCGCGCCAGGTCCGTTCGCTGGGGGCGACGCGGCGGCAGCTGGTCTGGACGATGCTGGTCGAGGCGCGGTTCGGGTTATTTGCGGCGATCGTGGCGGCCTTTGGGAGCATTATCTCGGAGGTCGGCGCGGTGATGTTGGTGGGGGGCAATATCGCGGGGGAGACGCGGGTATTGACCACGGCCATCGTCCTGGAGACGCGGCGCGGCAACTTCTCCCTGGCGCTGGCGCTCGGGATCATCCTGCTCGGGCTGGCGTTTGCGGCGAACTGGGCATTTTACCGGCTGCAGGTGAGGCGCTGATGGGGTCGGAGATCTACCGGTTGGAGGGTTTGCAGGTGGCCTACGGCGGGCGGATCGTGCTGGATATCGAGTCTTTGTCCGTCCGGCACGGGGAGGTCCTGGCGGTCGTCGGGCCGAGCGGGGCGGGGAAGAGCACGCTGCTGCGGCAGTTGGGTTTTCTGGAATTTCCACATCGGGGGCAGCTGTTTTTCGACGGGGAGCCGGCCGGGCCCGGAACCGAGCTGGAACGGCGCCGGCGGGTGACGGCCGTCTTCCAAAACCCGGTCATGCTGCGGCGGTCGGTGCTGGGGAACATCGGGTTCGGGCCTGCCCTGCGCGGGGAGGCCGCAGCGCCGGCCGAGCTGGCGGATTGGGCGGAGCGGATGGGGCTGGGGGATGTCCGGCATGCTGACGCCAGGTCGCTCTCGGCCGGGGAGGCGCAGCGGGCGGCGCTGGCGCGGGCCCTCATCGTCCGGCCGGACGTCCTGCTGCTCGACGAGCCGACGGCCAACCTGGACCCGGCCAACGTCGCCCTGATCGAGCGGATCGTGATGGAGGAGCACGCGCGGCGCGGCACGACGATCGTGATGGTGACGCACAACATCTTCCAGGCGCGGCGGCTCGCCGAGCGGACGGCGCTGCTGCTGGGCGGGCGCCTCGTGGAGACGGCGCCCACCGAGCAGTTCTTCGAGGCGCCGGGCGAGGCCGTCACGGCCGCGTTTTTGAGGGGGGAATTTGTTTACTGAGCGCGCCCGGCTCCGAAGCTGAGCCGGCTGCCGGACATTTCCAATCGGATCGAGGCTCGGGTCTCAGGCATCTCCGTTCGGATCCGTGACCCCACCGCCTGCGAAGCCGCCAGGGTCCAAAACCGGGCCGGAGGCGACGCCGTTCGGATCCGTGATCCAACCGCCTGCGACGCCGTCGGGGTCAAGAACCGGGCCGGAGGCGACCCCGTTCGGATCGAAACCCGGGCCGGCCGCGACCGCGCGCCGGCCTGTGGACGCCCCCAAAGCCAGGGCCAGTATCGCCAACATTATCAATGGGACCAGGTATTTCTTATGCATCATTCTCTCCTTGGGTGTGGTTCGTGCTGCACGGATACTACAGGTACTCGGCGCAGTGCCCAGGGGTTCAAATCCGTGCAAACCGGGCGCCCCAAAAACCGGGCGGCCGCACATCAGGTGCTCGAGGACGACGTACGCCTGGTGCGGTATCATTTACCGGATGAAGCCCCGCAACCAGCGCAACCACCCTGAAAATGCGGGAAAAACCCGCCGACCTTTCAGGCGCCTCCTCGCCCTCGCCCTCGCCGCCGTTCTGCTCGGCTTCGCCGGGACGCTGATCCTGGTCGAAACTCGGCCGGCGTTCGGGGCGGAGGTCGCCGGGCGGCTGCGGGACGTGTTCGGGCCGCGCTTCGTGGCGGGGCTGGAGACGATCGTCTTCCGGGCGCAGGACGCCTTGGAGCAATGGCGGTACCGGAGCGGCGTCGAACAGGCCGAGGCGCCGTGGGAGGCAGCGGCCACGACGACCCCGGCCCCGGCGACGCCCACGCCGTCCCCCCAGGCGGAAACCGCAACGCCCGGCGCGGTGGAGCCCACGCCGGCGCAGAGCGCCGCGCCCAGCGCGACCCCGACGACGACACCGGATCTCTGGGAACCCCCCGACCTCGCCCCGTTTGGCGACCTGGCGGGGGAAGGGGTCTGGGGGCCTTACCTGTACGACCGGGCCGGGGAAGTCGTGGCGATGCGGACCTTTTTGCAGCCGGACCCGGACCGGCCGTATGCGATCGTCGCCGTCGTCGCCATCGACCTGGACCGGGCGGACCTGCACTTCGTCCTCGGTTTCAACGACCCGGCCCTGCCGGACGGGCCAAAGGGGGACGGGCGGATCCCGGAGGCGGACCGACAGGCGAGCGTCCTGCTGGCAGCTTTCAACGGCGGGTTCCGAGCGATCAACGGCTTTTTCGGGGCGATGGCGGGCGGGGTTGTCGCGCTGCCGCCGATCGACGGGCTGGCGACGGTCGGGATCTACCGGGACGGATCGGTCGCGATCGGCGCCTGGGGTGAGGAGATCACGGACGACCCGGAGCTGGCCGCCTGGCGCCAGAACTGCCCGCTCGTCATCCGGGCCGGGGCGATCACGCCGCAGGTCTACAACGATTCGATCGTCGATTGGGGCGGGACGATCAGCAACCAGATCGTCACCCGGCGTTCGGGGCTGGGGCTGGACGCGGCCGGCCGGACCCTGTACTATTTCGCCGGGCCGAGCCTGAGCATGCCGGCCCTGGCGGACGCCATGCTGGCCGCCGG
>DATKDL010000160.1:0-6065 GCA_035512695.1 Anaerolineales bacterium
ACCGAACTGCTGCTCACCGGGATCGGCAGCCTGGCCGGGTCGGTGATCCTTCACGGCGAGCTGTTCGAACGGCTCCAGGCGGCCCACCGGAACTACCGCGAGCTTTTCGACGATTCGATCGACCTGATCCTGATCACCGACCGGCAAGGCGTGATCACCCAGTTCAACCGGCAGGCGGCGGACGCGATCCGCATCCCCGGCGCGGACCTGACCGGGCGGAGCGTCTTCGATCTGCACACCTTCGACGAGACCGTCTTTGAGGGCGGTTTCTCAACCCGCCTGACCGCCGAGGAAACGCTTTCCTACGAATCCGAACTGCAGACCTCGAGCGGTCCGATGCCGGTCCAGGTCTTCGTCCGGCGGATCCGGCTCGAAAACGAAGACCTGCTCCAATGGCTGCTCCACGACCTCACCGAGCGAAAGGCCATGGACGCGCTGCAGGACGATCTGATCTCGATGATCTATCACGACTTACGGTCACCCCTGGCGAACATCATGTACGCCATCGATATGCTCGGATCGACCGTCCCACCCGGGGACAGCACCACCCGGTCATTGATCGAGGTGGCGGACCGGGCCGCGGACCGCATCCAGCGGCTGACCAGTTCCTTGCTGGATATCAGGACCCTCGAGGCCGGCCAGCCGGTCACCAACCGAACGGCGGTCCCCGTGCCGGAAATCATCACCCAGGCCGTGGACGCCATCCGCCCGCTCGCCAAAGCCAAGGAGCAGGTCGTCGAGACCGAAATACCGGGCGATTCCGACCCGGTGCAGGTCAACAAGGACATGATCACCCGGGTCCTGATCAACCTGCTCGAAAACGCGGTGAAATTCACCCCCGGGAAGGGGGAGATCCGCACAGGCGCAAAGGCGTCCGGCAGCGGGATCGTGGTCTGGGTGGAAGACAACGGCCCCGGCATCCCGCCCGAAAACTGGCAGCGCGTGTTCGACCGGTACACCCGCCTGGACAATCGGGACCTCGGTTTCGGGCTGGGCCTGTCTTTTTGCCGGCTCGCCGTGGAAGGCCACGGCGGGGCCATCTGGATCGAACCGGCCGACGGGCGGGGAGCCAGGTTTGTCTTCTCGATCCCGGATGCGCCTCCATCCTGACCTTACCCCGGCGGAGCGGGAAGCCGCACGCATCCCCGTCCCGCCGCCTACACCCAAGGAAAATCATCGGCATGCAAGAGATCGAAAACGGCATCTACATCACCGACGAATACCCGGGCATCACCCTCGGCGCCCTGGTCGACCCGCAGGGCACGATAATGGTGGATGCACCCCCGCACCCGGATGACGGGCGCGCCTGGACCGGGACCATACGGGGAATGGGGGGCGGCGCAAACCGTTTGCTGGCCGTCCTGGATTCGCATCCGGACCGCGCCATCGGTCTGCGCGCCATGGACACGCCCATCATCGCCCACGACCTGACCGCCCGCATCCTCGAGGACCGGCCCGCCGTCTTCAAAGGCCAGAACACCGAAACCGGCGCGGAGTGGGAGCTCAGCGACGGGCTGAGCGGGATCCGCTGGGGCAAACCCAGCCTGACCTTTACGAAACAAGCCATCATTGAATGGGGGGAGCAGACCTGCTACCTGGAGCACCATCCCGGTCCGGCCCCGGGCGCCTCCTGGCTGCTCGTCCCGGAACTGGCCGTCGTCTTCGTCGGCGACACGCTGACGGTCGGGCAGCCCCCTTTTATGGCAGATGCGGATATCGATCCATGGGTCGATGCGCTCGATCTGCTCCTGGTCAAACCCTACAAGGACTACCTGATCGTCAGCAGCCGCGGGGGCCTGGTCGAACAGGACATGATTCGCGAGATGCGCCGGTTTCTCAAAGAGGCGCAGCGCCGGCTGGGCCGCTACGATGAGCGCGGCGCCGAACCGGAGGAAACGGCCGGCACGGTCGACAACCTGCTGACCCGTTTCGATTTCCCGGCCGAGCGCAAGGACTTCTACACCCGGCGGCTGGCGCACGGGCTGCGCCAGTATTACGTCAAGCACTTCCGGCCCGAACCCGAGCAGGAACCGGAATGAGGCCGATATAGTGAACGAAGGCTATGAGCCGGTCTACGCCCGCTCCCGAGGCGGCCGGGTCGAATCGGTCCATTTTGGCGCCGGCGCGGTCGTGGACGCCGGGGGACGGCTGCTATTCAGCTTCGGCGACCCGCAGCTTTCCGTCTACCTCCGCTCCTCGGCCAAGCCCTTCCAGGCGCTCCCGTTCGCCGAGCACGGCGGTCCCGGTCATTTCAAGCTGACGCCGAAGGAACTGGCCCTGCTGTGCGCCTCGCACCAGGGGACCGACGAGCACGTCGAAACCGCCGCTGCGATCCAGGCCAAAATCGGGATCGGGGAGCCGGACCTGGGCTGCGGGATCCATCCCCCCGGCGACCGGGCGACCCGGGCCAGGATGGAGGCGGCCGGTGAAGCGCCGACCGCCAACCGGCACAACTGCTCCGGGAAGCACACCGGGATGCTCGCCTGCTGCCGCCTGATGGACTGGCCGCTCGAAACCTATCTCGACCGCAGCCACCCGCTCCAGGTCTGCATCCTTGAGACCCTGGCCGCCATGAGCGATTTCCCGATGGAAGCGATCGGGATCGGCACCGACGGCTGCTCCGCGCCAAACTTTTCCATCCCGCTCTACAATGCTGCGCTGGCCTTCGCCCGCCTCAGCGACCCTTCGGGCCTGCCGGAACGCCGCCGGGATGGCTGCCGGTCGATCACCACGGCGATGACGGCGCATCCCGAGATGGTCGCCGGGCGCGGGGAGTTCGACACCTGCATGATGGAGGCCGGTGGCGGGAACCTGGTTTCGAAAGGCGGCGCCGAGGGCTACCAGGCGGTCGGTCTGCTCCCCTGGGCTGCAGGCGGGGATTCCCCGGGGATCGGGATCGTACTCAAAGTCTCGGATGGGGATCCGGGGGGCATGGTGCGGACTTCCCTGGCGCTCGCCATTTTGAAATCCATCGGAGCGCTGGACCACTCCCAGGCGGAGGAGTTGGCCGCGTTTGGACCGGAAAGGGTCATCAAGAATTACCGGGGCGTCGAAACCGGGGCCGGCGCACCGCTGATCGAGTTCGATGGAACCGGTCGATAAAGCCCTGTTTGTGCACCGGCGCCTGCTCGATTTCTACGGCTACCCGGAGTGGCGCAACCCGCTGCCTCCGCTGGACGAACTCATCTCCACCATCCTCTCCCAGAGCACAAACGACATCAACCGCGACCGGGCTTTCGAGAGCCTGACCGCCCGCTTCCAGACCTGGGAAGCCGTCCGCGACGCCCCGGCGGAGGCGGTGATCGATGCCGTGCGGGTCGCAGGGCTGGCCAACCAGAAAGGACCCCGGATCCAGGCCGTCCTGCGGGAGATCACGGAGAAGACCGGCGAGCTGGACCTGGGTTTCCTCAAGGATCTCCCGGCGGAAGAGGCCCGGGACTGGCTGATGCAGTTCAAAGGCGTCGGGCCAAAAACGGCCGCGATCGTCCTCCAGTTCTCGCTGGACACCCCGGCATTTCCCGTCGACACCCACGTCCACCGGGTCAGCGGGCGGTTGGGGTTGCGGCCCGAAAAAATGTCGGCGGAACAGGCGCACCCGCATTTGGCCGGCCTCTTCCCGCCGGAGACGTATTACCCGGCCCACCTCAATATCATCCGGCTCGGCCGGGAGATCTGCAAAGCCCGGAACCCGGACTGCCCGAACTGCCCCCTCAACGACATCTGCAATTTCGCGGCGAACCGGATATGACGGCTGACCCCGAGCCCTCCGCCGAAAGCTCCGAACTGCGGGCTTCCGCCGCCAATTCCCGCTTTATCTCCGTCATCGCCCATGAGCTGCGGGGGCCGATGACGTCGATCAAGGGCTACACCGACCTGATCCTGCAGGGCGCGGTTGGAGAGATCAACCCGAGGCAGCGCGAATTCCTCGAAATCGTCCGGGCGAACGTCGACCGGATGGGCGACCTCGTCTCCGATCTGCTCGACATCTCCAGGATCGAGGCCGGCCGGTTGAGCCTCGCGACGACCCCGGTCTCGCTGGCGGCGCACCTGGATCAGGTCCTGATCGAGTTGAAACCGGCCATCCAGTCGAAACGCCAGGAACTTTCTTTGGAAATCCCGGAGGACCTGCCGCAGGTCATCGCCGATTCTTCCCGGCTGCTCCAGGTGCTGGGCAACCTGATCGGGAACGCCTGGCGGTATACTCCGGAAGGCGGCGCGGTCCGGCTGAGGGCCGCGGCGGCGGGCGGCTTCGTACGCGTTGAGGTGGAGGACACGGGGATCGGGATCGGACCGGAAGACCGGGCCCGGCTGTTCGAACCGTTTTTCCGATCGGAGGACCCGGCGGTGCGCGAACACGCCGGGTGGGGCCTGGGCTTAAGCCTCAGCCGGCACCTGGTCGCGCGCATGGGGGGTGAGATCGGGGTGGAAAGTGAGGCCGGGAAAGGGAGCGTGTTCTGGTTTACGCTGCCTGCGGCGGAATAGTCTCAGATCTCTCGAATATCTCTCGAACCTCGAGCAGATTCAGGACCACGTACGGCAGGAATGAAACGGTCGTCGCGATGGCCGCACCGGCGGCGCCGAAGCGGGGGATCAGGACGAGGTTCAGGGCGATGGTCAGAAAGATCGTCAGAATGAAGTTGCGCGCCCGCCGGGCCGCACGGCCCTGGTAGTCCAGCAGCGCGTTGAAGAACATATTGAAGCTGGAAAGCACCACCCAGAGGGTCAGGATCTGCAGCGGGAGCACCGCGCCGGTGTATTCAGGACCGAAAACGAGCGGGATCAGCCGGGGGGCGAGCAGGACCAGCAGCAGCCCGCCGGGCACGAAGGCCAGGGCATTCAACCGCAGCACGCCTTTGAACCGGGTCCGCATCACCTCCATGTTCTCCGGCGCCATCCGGGCGAAGCCCGGCATCGTCCCCATCGATAGGGCCAGGGCGAACTGGGGCAGCTTGTTGGCGAGCTGCTTGGCGATCGCGAACTGCCCGACCTCAAAATCGGTCGAGAGCAGACCGAGCATAAGCGTATCGATCTCCGTCAGCACGGCGAAGCCGATGCTGATGACGAACAGCGGCAGGCTGTAGCGCAGGATCCGGATCAGCAGGTCCGGCTCGTCCGGGGGGAGCGAAACCGGAGCGGCCCCGGCGGCGCCCGGATCCAGGTAGAACCGCCGCCAGACCACCATCCCGACCAGCACCGAAAGCCCGACCGCCAGCCAGAAGGCCAGGACGAGGTTTTCCAGCGCGACCGCGATCCGCAGCAGCAGGACGCTGAAAGCGATCTTGCTCCCGAACTCGACCAGGTTGGTCAGCAGGTGGAATTTCAGCCGGTGCAGCCCGGTGAAGAGCTGTTTCAGATATTCCGCGAAACCCATCAGGAAGACGAGCGGGGCGGCCGCGCGCAGCGGGGCGGCCAGGTCCGGGCGGTCGATCCAGGCGGCCAGCGGTTCGTGCAGCAGGACGAACAGGGCGGTGAAGACCGCGCTGGCGGCGATCCGCAGGGTGAGCGACGCCCGCAGGACCCGGCGCAGGGTCTCCGTCCCGACGTAGCGGGCGGCGTACGCCCGGGCGGCGTTGTTGAGGCCGAGGTGGGCGAGCAGGATGACGACGGTCAGGATCGAGAGCAGGAACGACCAGCTGCCCCACAGATCGGGCCCAAGCGTCCGAGCCAGGTAGGCGTTCAGGACGACAAACAGCACCGCGGCGGCCAGTTTCGTGGCGAAGCTCCAGATGGTTTCTTTGGTTTCTTTCTGGTAGAGGCGGTCGATGATTTTCATGGGTGTGGAAAAATTATTTTAACCACGCAGCGAGATCCCTCCCCGCCGTCTCTTGCAGCGCTTCGACGTCGTCTCGGAAATAATCGCGCAGCAGGGCCCGAGTCTCCGGCGCCATCTCCGGTCGGGCTCCCATCGGCCGGGTGTTGGCCAGCCGGATCCGCTCCTGCAAACGGGCCAGCCCGGTGCGCCGCAGGAACCGCAGCAGCCGGGGCGGGTTGTATTTGCGCAGCGGATAGCGCAGCCCGGCGATCGCCCGGTTCAGGATCGCAAAGCGCGGGACCCCGGTCACGTT
>DATKDL010000161.1:0-16101 GCA_035512695.1 Anaerolineales bacterium
CGGCTATGCCGCAGCCGCCCCCAATATCGCCCTCCCAATCCTCAAATAGGGTGAAAAAGCAAGAGTGGCAGCCGTGAGGCTGCCACTCTTGTCTTACTCTCCGAGTTTAGACCCGGTTTGGGAGCGGATTAACCGCAGCCCTCGCCGTAGTCGAACTCTTCGATGTTCCACATCTCGCTGTTCGCGGTCGGGTCCATGACGAAGTTGCACATGTCAGGCCGCGTTCCGGCGAGTTTCAGGCGCAGGTAGAGCGGTGCGATCGGCACATCTTCGGCGAAGATAGCCTGCGCGAGCAGGTGGTTCTCTTCGTAGCCGGGCTGGCCGGGCAGGGATGCCAGGGCAGCCTTACAGGCGGCGTCGTAGTCCGCGTTGGAGTAACCGGGGTTGTTCCAACCGCCCCAGGCGTACGGATAGATTTCCGCATCTTCACCCGGGATGGCCTCGGAGATCCACAGATCGCAAGGCGGCTGCACGCCGGTCAGCCAGGCGAACTGGCCGATGTCGAAGCGACGGCCGAACAGCGGGCCGTCCGGGCCGTCGGCGAAGTACTCACCGGGGGTCCAGAACTCAAGCAGGGTCTCGATACCGCACTCGGTCATCGAGGCAGCCATGACCTGGGTGGCCTGTTGCCGCTGGGTGGCGTTGGTGGTCCAGTAGTTGACGCTCAGGCGCTGACCCTGCGGGATGTTGGGGTTGTCGCCCGCGTAGGTGCGGACGCCGTCGTCACCCATCACCCAACCGACCTCCTCGAGCAGTGCGCCGCCGGCGGCCGTGTCAAACGCGTAGGCTGGCACGTCGGCATTGAACAGCGGGTGCTGCGGGGGCAGGTAGGAGTCGAGCACGATCGACTGGCCGAACATGACGGTGTCGACCACGGCCTGGCGGTCCATGCACATCACGAACGCGCGCCGGGTGCGGACGTCACCGAAGAAGTCCGGGCGACCGTTGGCGATGCAGTTGGCCCAGCCGCCGCTGTCAAAGCAGACGGGCAGGATGCCAAAGTCGGCATGCTCGAAGGTCGTGCCGGTCACGAACGTGGCGTTCAGTTGGCCGGCGGCCTGGAGCTCGAGCATCAGTTCGCTCTGGTCGTCGAGGTGGGAGGTCTGGTCAACGACGTCACACTCGCCGGACAGGATCTTGGCGATATTGGCGTTGGAGTTCTCGCCCACCATGCGGTAGACGGCGTGCTCGAACTTGGGCAGCCCCTCGTCCGCGCGGAAGTAGTTCTCGTTGCGGTGCAGGGTGATGCTGTCGCCGACGACCCATTCGTCAATGACGTACGGACCCCAGCCCATCGGGGTGGTGCGGGCTTCTTCCGCGTCGAGCAGCTCGGCGGCCGTGTACTGGCCCCAGACGTGCTGCGGGAGCGGCTGGAAGAAGTTGATGAAGTAGGTCGAGTCGATGTAGCCGGGCAGACCGGTCCACTGGATGGTGACGTCGTCAAGCGCTTCGTAGCCGGCGGACCGCTCGATGAGGAACTTGGACGAGGTGGTGTCCGGATCGGCAACCAGGGTCCAGTTGTAGACCGAGTCGGCAGCCGTCATCGGGGTGCCGTCGGACCACAGCAGTCCGGGCAGCATCTTGAAGGTCACGACCATCTGGTCGACGGTGATGTTGCCGTCGCCTTCAGCGTAGGTCAGCTCGCAGTCGGCGCTCTGGCAGCCGCTGGGGCGGTAGACGACATCGGCCGCCAGGGTGGCGGTATTGTTACCCGAATCCACGAAGGTGTCACCGGGGGCGACTTCCACGGCCTGCAGGACGGCGTCGCCGTCAGCAAGGCTGGGAAGTTTCTCCAGGATGACCGCCTGGTAGTCGTAGGAGCGGCCGTCGATCGGGCCGTCGTAGATGGCTTCCTGGACCTGCGAAGAAGCCAGCATCGAGCCACCGTGGATATAGAGCGTTTCGGGTTCCTGCCCGAGACAGATCACCAGGGTGCGCTCGGGGGCTTCCGTCGCGACGACCGGAGCGGAAGTGGCCGTCACGACCACCTCGATGACCTCGCCAGGTTCGCCTTCGACAGTGACCACGACCGTCTCGACGACGGTTTGGCCGGGGGCCTGGGGGGCCGGCTGGCAGGCTGCGAGCACGAAGCTGGCAACCATCAGCAGGCCGAATACGATAGTGAGTTTTTTGCTTTGAAACATGAGCGTTTGTCCTCCTAAAAGGATTTGTTTGAGTTTGAAAGAACCGATTGGCAGCCGGGGGCTGCGGTTTGAAACGTTCCTCGTAAGGTTTCGGTAAAACCACCTCCTTATTATCGATTGCCGCCGGACATCGATGATCGATTCGTTGGAGCCGTTGAAGACGGGCTCGGGCGGCAAAACGGGGTCAGCATAGCACAGGCGAGATAATCCGTCAACGGATCGAACAGGACGGGAACGCGCCTACCAGGCCAGGTGAAACGGTGCGGCTGCAGGGCAGCCGCACCCCAATCAGCATACAAAACGGACTGCCCGGCGGTCGTTGCCCAGGCTGTGCCACATGGCCTGGTTGAAAAGCCATTTCGATAATTCCTTGTGCGGGAGCTCGGGTAGCTGGCGCACCGGCGCGTCGCATAGCCACCGCCGAAACCACCGGACGACCCGGAAAGGTGCGGCGATCGGGACGCGGCTGTATTTCTGTCGAGCCCGTCCATCGCCCGCTGCCTCGACAAGGACCCGCCGGCGGACCTCCGCCGGGGCATGCTGCCGGCCGGCCCAGGATTGTAGTTCGCGACCGATGGTCAGATCGAAGTCGCTGGTTTTGTGGTGATCAGGTAAACTCATACCCCACCTCGGGGACCGGGTTCGTCTGGATTTCCATCTCGGCCTTCAGCGCATTTCGTCCGTAATGCAGACGGGATTTGATCGTGCCGATCGGGATCTCCAGGATCTCGGAGATCTCCTGCAGGGCCAGCCCATTGATATAGAACATGGCCAGGACGGTCCGTTGGCTGAGCGGGAGCCGTTTCAGCGCCTTCTCCAGCGCTCCCCAGGTCTCGGCGTTCTCGGCTTGCCTGGAGGGCGATTCTTTGCCGTCTCCGGCCAGCCAGTCAGCAAGCTCTTCGATGGGCCGCATCCAGCGCTGGCGTTTGACCCAGGTGCATGCCAGATTGGCGGTCATGCGGTAGAGCCAGGGCTCGAGCGGACGCTCGGGGTCGACCCGGTCGATAAAACGGTGAAACCGCAGGAACACATCCTGCAGCAGGTCCGCCGCGGATTCCCGATCGCCGGTGATGGCCAGTGCCGTGCGGAAGACCAGGTTCTGGTGGCGGTCATACAGCGCCCCTAAGGCCTGGAGTTCGCCAGCTTGAAGCCTTAAAACCAGTTCACGGGTGCTGAAATCCTGAGTCATCAAATCAAATTTGCATGTTTGGGGTGAATAATACGAACGTCCAGCTTAAAATCTAAACCAGATCGAGGTGCGAGTCAACTGAGTCGTCAGGCAAGGGATTTAATCTAACAGAATCTTAATAATTCGGTGTTGAAGGGGGAAAACTGCCGCAGCGGCAGGTTTTCGCTAATCTTCATCTGCATCTTCATCGACTTCTTCCGGGTCCGGGAACGCCATCCACTCCGGTACGCCGATCCGGATCTCCCAGGGGTAGCCCCGGATGGGCCGGTCAAAGAAATAAGCCTCCAGCACACGGCGGGCGACCGGCGCCGCCCATTCGGAGCCCTCCCCGCGGTTCTCGACGAGGACGGCCACGACGATGTCGGGCAGGTCCTCGCGACCCTCCTGGGTGAAGGCGACGAACCAGGCATGGGGATCGAGACCCCCGCCGACCTCGGCCGTACCGGTCTTTCCCGCCGCATCGATCGAGAAATTTCGGAAAACGAACTCTGCCGTTCCGCGTGAGTTCTGGGTGACCAGCACCATGGCGGCCCGGATCTCCGCGAGCGTCTCCGGGCTGACCGGCAGCTCGCCCAGCACCTGCGGCTCGAATTCGTAGATCACGTTCCCGTCCGCATCCAGGACGCGCTCGACCGTCTGCGGCACGTACAGCGTTCCCCCATTCGCCACCGCGGCGACGAAGTTGGCCACCTGGAGCGGGGTGACCAGCAGGTCCCCCTGGCCGATGGCCAGGTTTGTCGACTCGAGAATTTCCGACGGGTCATCCACGCGGCCGGCGCTCTCGCCCGGTGCGCCGATCACCCCGGTCGGCGCACCGAGACCGAAGCCGCGCGCCATCTCGGACAGGGCCGTCGTCAGCCCCTCCTCGAACAGGGTCAGCCCGATGTGATAGAACCACGGGTTGCAGGAGCGCATCAAGCCCTGCGGCAGGGTCAGCATACCGCTGGGCGGGAAGCCGTTCCCGTCTTCGGCCAGGCTCTCCTCATTACGTTCCCAGGTCCAGTCGTAGAGGATGGGTCCGTTGGGGAGCAGCTCCTCGAAGGTGTACTGGCAGTCGTAGGTGTCCTCGACCGTGAAAACCCCGGTCTCCAACGCGGCGGCCATCGTGATGATTTTGAAGACCGATCCCAGGGGATACTGGCCATTGATGGCCCGGTTGATGACCGGTTCCTCGAGGTCGTTGAACGGCGAGGTGAACAGGCTGTTGGTGTTGGCCGGATCGAACAGGTTCGGGGAATACGTGGGTGCGGAGGCCATCGCCAGGATGCGGCCCGTATCCTGTTCCATAACGACGACGGCGCCGCGCAATCCGAAGAGGGCATCCTGGACGGCGCTTTGCAGCTCCCGGTCGACGGTCAGGTAAACCGAACCGGCGGGCTCGACGAAGTTCTCCCCCAGCTTCTCGAGCTCGGCACCGCCGGCGTCGTCGACGAAAAGCGCTCCGCCCTGCCCACCGGTCAGATATTCGTCCGCCCAAAGCTCGACGCCGGCGCGCGGGACGCGGGAGGTCCACCAGTAGCCGTTGCGGGTCAGTTCGTCCAGCTCATCGGGCTGGACGAAGCTGGTGTAGCCGAGCAGGTGGGCGGCATCGCCGACCCCGAGGTAGTAGCGGGTGCTGAAAAAGCTGACCGAAACGGCGTCGTAGCTGGTCGCCGAATTGTAGAAAGGGTTGAACTGGGCTGCGGAAGCGTCGGTGATCGGGATGTAGAAGCCGTAGTCGTAGCCGGCCGCCTGGTACAAGGTGAAGATGAACTCCGCCGGCAGCCCGGTCGCGCGACCGATGGCCGAAAGCATTTCCCCTTCGGTATCCTCTCCGATCAGCGCCGGGACGATCCCGACGGCGTAAGCGTCGCTGAAGGCCACCATCGGGTTCCCTTCCCGGTCGTAGATGTCGCCCCGTTCGGGCGGGGGATAGTACAGTCGGCGCAGGACGTTGCCAGCTTCCAGCTCGGGCAGCACAAGGCCGGCAGACCAAAGGACGCGCCAGGCGCCGTCTTCGAGCTCGAGGAACATCTGGTGTTCACGCACAAGTTCGCCGAAGAGGACGCTTGTCCAGGTCTGCCGGTACCCGACCTGGGCGGCGTCAGGGTGCAGGGAGACCTCGAGCACCTCCCCCGCAATCGCCCCGGTCGGGACGGTAGCCATCGCCAGGGCGTCGATGAAACGGCGAGTGAAGGTCTCCTCGTCGATCTGCTCCCGGCTTGCATGGGTCAGCATGGCGTACATCCCGGGGAAGTCGTCGATCTGCAGCGCGGCGTACCAGGCCTCGAAGGCCGCGTACGGGTCCGGCGGCCGCGTGGTCGTGACCGCCGCCGGGACCGGGGTCGGCGTGGCGGTCGGCGTCGGGGTGCTTTCGGGGGTCGGCGTAGCGGCCGGCGCGCGCAGGCTGCAGGCGGCGAGAAACAAGACCAGGATGACCGGGTAAGTTTTTTGCATGCGAAGGGTAATTTTACCGGAGAATTGAGGCGAACAGACCCCGGCGGGAGCATGCCCCCGCCGGGGTCTGTTCGCCTCAATTCTCCGGCGGCGGCACCGGCAGGGCCTCCTCCCACGGTAGCGGGGTGACCGGCCAGCCGAGGAAATAGATCTCGACCACCCGGCGGAACAGCGGGGCCGCCACCTGCGAACCTTCCCCGCCGTGCTCCAGGACGACGGCGATCGCCAGGTCGGGGAAGGCCGGGTCTTCCGCCAGGGTGTAGCCGGCGAACCAGGCGTGCGGGTTATTGGGCGGCGCCTCGGCGGTGCCGGTTTTGCCGGCGATCGGGATCCCCAGTCCGGTGAACTGGAAATGGGCCGTCCCACGCGGCTGGTTGACGACCCAATCCAACCCCTGCAGGATCGCCTCCAGCGTCTCCGCGCGGATCGGCAGAGATCCGAGCGATTCCACCTTGAACCGGTACACGGGTTCGCCGCTGCCCGAGAGGACCTGCTCGACGATCTGGGGTCGCAGCAGCTCCCCGCCGTTCCCGATCGCGGCGATGAACCGGGCAACCTGGAGCGGGGTCACCAGCGTGTCGCCCTGGCCGATCGCCAGGTTGATCGCATCGATCGGGTTGACCGGCACCGGGATATTCCCCCCCGCTTCCACCAGCTGCGCCAGGCCGGTGTCCGTACCGAGGCCGAACCCCAGGGCGGTCTCGGTGATCCCGGTCTCCAATCCGGCATTGAACAGGTCCAGCCCGATGTGCCAAAACCACGGATTGCAGGACCGCATCAACCCCTCGCGCAAATCCAGCTGACCGCTCGGAGGCACCTGGTAGGCGACGGTCCAATCCGCCCGGCTCAGCCCGGCGATCTCGGTGAAATAATGCCCGCAGTAGTAGCTGCTGGTCGGTGAATAGCGGCCGCTCTCCAGACCGGCCGCCATGGTGATGATCTTGAACACCGACCCGAGCGGGTACTGGCCCTGGGTCGCCCGGTTGAGGAGCGGGGTGCGCGGGTCGCTGAGCAGCCCGCTGAGCAGATAGTCGCTGTTGAGATTGGCGGGTTCGAACAGGTTCGGGTCGTACCCCGGGGAGGAGACCAGCGCCAGGATACGACCGGTGTCACGTTCGAGCACGACGATGGCGCCGGTCAACCCCTGCATGGCGGCCTGCAGTTGGATCTGCAGGTCCCGGTCCAGGGTCGTATAGATCGATCCGGCCGGACCCGCCTGGGTCTCCGCCAGCAGGGTTTCCCGCCGGCCGTCCCGGGTGACGACGTATAAGGCGCCGGCCCGCGCCCCGGCCAGGAACGGTTCTCCCCAGCGCTCGAGACCGATCCGGCCGATCCGCTCGTCGACCCGGTAGCCGAGGCGCTCGTAGGTCCCGGCCTCCTCCGGCTGGATCAGGCTGACGTAGCCGATCGCCTGCGGGGCGATCCCGCCGCCGAAATAATAACGGGAGGTGTACGGTTCGAGGACGAGCCCGTCGAAGGTTTCGAGCAGATCGAAATCCGCCTCGACCAGCGCAGCCGGCACCTCGGCGAGCGGGACGTACCAGCCCTCCCGCGCTGCGTCAAGCCGGTCCTGGATCTCCTCCGGAGTCAGGCCGGTGAGGATCCAGAGCTCGTAGAAGAGGGTGTCCTCCTCGAACGGGTCGGTCGCCCCGGCGATCAGGCCGACGGAGACGGCGTTCGTGTCCCCGGCGACGAGGGCGTGTCCGTTCCGATCGTAGATATCGCCCCGGGCGGGGATCCGGTACTCCATCGCCAGGGTCCGGTCGCCGGTCAGCTCGGGCAGGATCAGGGCCTGGTCCCATTGAATGCGCCACAACCCGTCCGCCAGGGTCAGTTCCATCTGCGTGTCGCGGACGATCTCGCCGACCAGGATCGTTTCCAGGTGAACCCGGTACGCCACCTGTGCCGTCCGGCCCTGCGCAAAAGAGGACAACACCTCGTAGTAGACCTGGTTGAGCGACATAATATTGGACAGCCCGGTGTAGACCGACGTAAAGGTATCGAGCGAGATCCCCTCCTGGCTGAGGGGAGTCAGCCAGGAATACATCGTCGTGAAGTCTTCGGCGATCCAGGCGTCGAGATAGGCCCGGGCCACCCGTACCGGATCGGGCAGCGGGGTCGGGACGGCGGTATCGGTCGGGAGGACGGGGACTGCGGGCGGGGTAGGGGTCGCCAACCGCGGGATGGCGCTGCAGGCGCTCAGCAGCAGGAGGACGGCCAGGGCCGCCGGGTGCCGCGGCCTGGGGGGAGGCGCGCGCACGTCAGCCTTCTCCGGCGAGGATTCGGGCGTGGACAGGGCAGTCGTAGTGGAGCGCGGCCTGGCAGTTTGCGGCGACATCGTCGGCCGCCGGGAGGTTGAGCTTTGCCAGGGTGCGGGACAGGTGGCAGAGCGGTAGCCCCATCACATTGGCGAAGCAGCCGGTCAGCTCGCCGACCGGCCGGAACCCCTGGTGCTGGATGGCGTAGCCGCCGGCTTTGTCGTACGGGTCGCCGCTCTGGACGTAAGCGAAGATCTCCTCATCGCCGTATTCCCGCATCGGGACTTCCGTCGTACACAGATCGGTCAGCGGTTCGCTCTCGCCGGGGCGGATCACGGCGATGGCAGTGTGCACCAGGTGGGCGCGCCCGCGCAGCCGCCAGAGCAGTTCGACCGCCTCCTTCGGTCCGGAAGGTTTGCCGAGGATCTCGCCGCCGTCTGCGACGGTCGTGTCCGCGGCGACGGCGATCCCGCCGGGGTTCAACTGCTCCCGGGCCGCCAGGGCCTTCGTGACCGCCATCCGAAGGACGTATGCCACCGGCGGCTCCCCCGGATGCGGGGTTTCGTCGATCTCGGCCGGGCGGACGTGGAACATCCAGCCGCCCAGCGCGATGAGCTCGCGCCGTCGGGGAGAGTTGGAGGCCAGGGTCAGGACGGCTTTCATGAGCGAGATTCTAACGGAAAAACGATCCGGCCGCGCGCGGCCGGATCGTTTTTCCGTTAGAATCTCGCCATGGTCCGCAACCAGATCATCCAGGGCGACTGTGTCGAGGTGATGGAAGGCTTGCCGCCGGCTTCGGTCGACCTGGTCTTCGCCGACCCGCCCTACAACCTCCAGCTCAGGAACGAACTGCACCGCCCGAACATGACCCGCGTCGACGCGGTCGCAGACGATTGGGACCGGTTCGAGAGCTTCGACGCCTACGACGATTTCACCCGGCGCTGGCTGGCCGCCTGCAAACGGGTGCTCAAACCCGGCGGGTCGATCTGGGTGATCGGCAGCTATCACAACATCTTCCGGGTGGGAAAGATCATGCAGGATATCGGGTACTGGATCCTGAACGACGTGATATGGATCAAGACCAACCCGATGCCGAACTTTCGGGGCGTGCGCTTCACCAACGCACACGAGACCCTGATCTGGGCCAGCACAGGCCCCGGCGCAGCTTACACGTTCAACCACCACGAAATGAAGGCCCTCAACGGGGACAAGCAGATGCGCAGCGACTGGTGGCTGCTCCAGCTCGCCAACCGGAAAGAGCGCGTCCGCGATAAAAATGGCGCCAAGGGCCATTCCGCCCAGAAGCCGGTGGCCCTGCTCTACCGGGTGATCCTCGCTTCCACCAACCCCGGCGACCTGATCCTCGATCCATTCTTCGGCAGCGGAACGACCGGCGCCGTGGCGAAGGCCTTGCACCGGGACTGGATCGGGATCGAGCGCGAGCCCAAATACATCGAGCTGGCCAACCGCCGGATCGCCGCGATCGAACCGGCCCCGTTCGACCCGACAGCATTTTCCCCGAGCGGCCGGCGCGGCAAACCTCGCATCCCTTTTTCGGCGCTGCTGGAACACGGCTATTTGCAGCCCGGTCGAGCGCTGCGCTTCAAACAGGACCCGGAGCGCACCGCCGTCATCCGCCCCGATGCCCGGCTGCAAACCGTCGATGGCTTCACCGGCAGCATCCACAAGACCGGATCCCACCTGGCCGGCGGCGCGCCGTGCAACGGCTGGGATCATTGGTATTTTAATGAAGGAGATTGCTGGCTTCCGTTGGATACGCTTCGCCAGCGGTTCCGAACGGATCAAGGATCATGACCTATTCCATCCCAAACCTCACTGACCGCTCCGCACACTCCTGGGAAGAAATCCACCCGCTCGTCGACGACCTGCTCGCCCGGGACCCGGATCCCGCCACCATCGACCGCTGGCTGCTGGACTGGTCCGACCTGCAGGCCGGTCTGCACGAACTCGGGGCGCGGCTGCGCGTCGCCTCGGTCCGGGATACGATGGACCCGGCAGCCGAAGCCGCCCTGAAATCCTATCTGCGGGACATCTACCCGAACGCCCAAATCGCACGCCAGGAGCTCACCCGCAAACTGCTGGCGTACGCCGATGCGCACGGGGATCCCCCGGGTCTCGAGGTCCCGCTGCGCGGCCTGCGGGTGGACGCAGCGCTGTTCCGTGAGGAGAACCTGGCGCTCCAGGCGGCCGAACAGGAAAACAGCCTGGCGTTCAACAAGATCGTCGGCGCGCAGACCGTTGTGTGGGACGGGGAGGAGCAGACGATCACCCGGCTCGCGGCAGGATACGAGAGGGCCAACCGGACCGAGCGGCGCCAGATCTGGGAACTGGTCTCCGCCCGAGAACTGGCGGACCGGGAAGCGATTAACCGTTTGTGGGTGGAGGTGCTCAGCCTGCGGATGGACCAGGCTGCCAATGCCGGCTTTCCCGACGACTACCGGTCGTACCGCTGGAAACTGCTCAAGCGTTTCGACTATACCCCGGAGGACAGCAAGACCTTCCAGGCCGCGATCGAGGCGGTCGCCGTCCCGGCCGCCGGCCGGGTCTATGCCCGGCGCCGCGACCGGCTCGGGGTCAAGTCGCTGCGACCCTGGGACCTCGATCTGTACCAGCAGACCTATCCCGTCAACCCGGGTTCGATCCGGGCCTTTGCGGATGAGGCCGAGCTGCTCGAACGCGCGCGAGTGGTGTTCGCCCGCGTCGACCCGCGCATCGGCGGCTATTTCGACCGGATGTGCGAGGCAGGGATGATCGATTTCGCCAACCGCATCGGAAAAGGCCCGGGCGCATTCTGCACCTCCTTCGAGGCCAGCCGCACCCCGTTCATCTTTGGGAACGTGGTCGGGAAAGCCGACGATGTCCGCACCCTGCTGCACGAAGCCGGCCACGCCTTCCACGCTTTCGAGACCTATAACCTGCCGTATTATCACCAGCGCTGGCCGCCGATGGAGTTCAATGAGGTCGCCTCTACGGCGATGGAACTGCTGGCAGCGCCCTACCTGACGGTCGAGCAGGGCGGTTTTTTCTCGCCAGCCGAAGCGGCCCGCAGTCGGATCGGGCACCTCGAGAAGCTCCTGCTCTTCTGGCCGTACATGGCCGTGGTGGACGCCTTCCAGCACTGGGTCTACGAAAACCCGGGGTGGGCCGCCCGTCCGGCCAACTGCGACGCAGCCTGGGCCGAGCGCTGGGACCGATTCATCCCCTGGATCGATTGGTCGGGGATGGAGGACGCCAAGACGCTCGGCTGGCACCGCAAACGCCACATCCACCGGTCGCCTTTCTACTACATCGAGTACGGATTGGCCCAGCTCGGCGCGGTCCAGATCTGGGCCAGGGCACTGGAAGACCAATCCGCCGCGGTTGGCGATTATTTGAAGGGTCTTTCCCTCGGCGGGACCGCAGCGCTTCCGGAGCTGTACGCCGCGGCCGGAGGCCGTTTCGCATTCGACCGGGAGACCCTGGGCGAGGCCGTTGCGTTGATCGAAACGTCGATCCGTCATCTTGAGGAGGAGGACTCTCAGGAGACGTTCTGAGATGGAGTCTTTATGGCTACGAAAATAATCGGTCTGCTGCTTTCCGATGAAAACGACTGGCCTACGGCGTTCGAGGCACTGGCCCGGCGCCTGAACGGCTCGTTCACCTCCCGCCGCCGGAAATTCGATATCTCGGTCGAACGGATCCGCATCCACCCGTTCGATCTGCGGGCGAAAACCTCCTACAACCTGGTCATCGACCGGCTGGCGTACTGGCACTACCAGCCGCGCGAATGGCTGAAGAAGGTCGCCCTGATCGACGGGGTCTACCTGCTTAACAACCCGTTTACCTTCCAGAGCATGGAGAAACACTCGGCCTACTGCGCCATGATTCGGCTGGGGCTGAACATCCCCGAGACCTGGCTGATCCCCCCCAAGAAAGGCCCGGACACGGAGAAATTCCGCCGCACCGCCGAGCGCTACCATGACTGGTTCGATCTGCCGGCGATTGCGGACCGGATCGGCTATCCCTTATATATGAAGCCCTTCGACGGCGGTGGGTGGCGCGGCGTCAGCCGTGTGGACGACCCCGAAGGTCTCATGCGGGCCTACGACGAATCCGGGCAGATGCTGATGCACCTCCAGCAAGGGCTGGACGGCTACGACGTATTCGTCCGCTCGCTGGCGATCGGTCCGCAGGTGATCAGCCTGAAATACGACCCGGAACAGCCGATGCACGGCCGCTATATCATCGACCACGACTTCCTGGCTCCCGAGACCGGTCGGGAAGCAGCCATCATCACCAAGACGATCAACGCCTTCTTCCGCTGGGATTTCAACTCCTGCGAGGCGATCCTGAATAACGGGATACTCTCCCCGATCGATTTCGCCAACGCCTGCCCGGACATCGCCGTGACCAGCCTGCACTACTACTTCCCCTGGGCGATCAAGGCGCTGCTGGCGTGGAGCATCTACTGCGCCGTCACGGAGCGGGCGCCGCGCATCACGATGGACATGGAGCGCTATTTCAAGATCGCCGATTCGGAACGGTCCTATGAAGAGAAGCTGGAGGCCTACGAATCGCTGGCCGACAAACACTTCGAGACCGCGCGGTTCGCAGCGTTCCGGAAGGACCAACTCCGGCACCTGGACGAGGTGATGTGGGATTACGCGCGGTCGGATGAGTTTGATGCGATGCTGGTCGATACCGCCCGAGCCACGTTCTCGGCCCACGAGCAGGAGCGGTTCATCGGGCATTACCGCGGGTTGATCGGACATTGGGTGGAGGCGAATAAATGACCCCCAGGAAAAAGCCCCGGTGCGGAAGCACCGGGGCTTTTTCCTGGGGGTCATTTATTCGACCGGATCGAAATCGTGCCGGCGGTGATACCGGATCACGTCGTCGGCGGTCTGGACTTCGATCCCTCTATCCCGCAGCTTCTTGACGAAGCGGTGCGAGATACCGTGGATCCGCATCCGGACCAGGTCGTCGACGTTCAGGTCTTCGAGCTCCAACGCCAGCATCTCCTGTACGAAGCGGGCCGTGACGCCGTGGATGCCCATCTGGATCAGGTCGTCCAGGGTGAACTCGGTCAGCCCCATCTCGTGCAGATCGCGGATCAGCGAGACGCGGACGTTGTGGATCCCGAGCTGGACCAGGTCGTCGACGGTGTAATCGGCGACGCCGAGTTCGCGCAGCTCGCGGGCGTACTCCGGCCGGACGCCGTGGATGCCGAGGCGGACCAGTTCGTCCACGCGCAGATCGTCCAGCCCGGCCTCGCGCATCTGCTTGACGTAGGCGGGCTCGATCCCGTGGATCCCGAGCTGGACCAGGTCGTCGATCGTCAGATCGTCGTAGCCGAGCGCCCTCATCTCGCGGATGAAAGCCGGTTCGACCCCGTGGATCCCGAGCTTGACGAGGTCTTCGGTGTCGAAGTCGTCCAGGCCCAGCGTGTGCAGCTCGGTGAGAAAGTGCACCCTGATGCCGTGCATGCCGAGCCGGACGATGCTGTCGACGTCGAAGTCTTTTAGACCGGCTTCCTGCAGCCCGCGAACGAACTCGGGGCGGACACCGTGCATGGCCATTCGGCTGAGATCGTCCGAGGTGAAGTCCTCCAACCCGGTCTCGGCGATTGCCTTCACAAAGTCGACCGTCACGCCGTGCATGGACATGTCCATCAGGTCGTGCTCGGCCAGATCGTCTCCGAGCAGGTCCTTGAGGGCTTCGACGTCTTCGGGGGCGTAGCGGTGGAAGTGGGAGGGGTGGTAGCGGACGTGCGTTTCTCCTGGCGGGTGCGGTTCCCTTGGCTGGCGCGGCGGGCGTGGTGGCCGCGCGGGGCGGGCAGGCCTGGGCAGGAGCACCGCCGTTGGCCCGGATGGCCCCGGGTGGCGCGGCGCATGCGGGAGATGGGTCGCGTGGACGATCCGGTCGACCCCGGCAGGGAGTTCTTCGTCTTCATCAAACTCGGCGGCTTCACGGCCGATCTCTTCGGCGACCTCCATCGCCTCGAGCAGCCGTTCGGCCTCTTCGATGGTCAGCTTCCCTTCGGAGACCATCTGCAGGACCAGCATTCTTTCTTCGCTCATCAGGCTCTCCTTATGATGTGTGGTGTGGGATCCGGATAGCTTTCTAGGGGTTCTCGAGCAGCCGAGCGGCCTCCTCCGCATCGATCTCGCCGGCTTTTAGCCGCGCCAGGATCTCCCGCCGGTTGGCCTTACCGGTGGGGGCTTCGGACCCGGGTTCGAGGTCCAGCTCGACCAGCAGTTCGTCGAGCTGTTTGCGGATGGTCCAGTAGGAGATCCCGGTCTCGCGCGCCATTTCCTTCACATTGCCGCGGCTGCGGACAAAGCTTTCCAGAAATGCCAGGCTTTTTGGGGGGAGCTGGCTAAACCGATTGGGCTCGAAGCGGCCCAGCACGACCGTCTCGCAGTTCGTGCAGCTCAGCTGTGTGATCTCCATCCTGGATTGGCAGGACGGGCATTGCTCAAGAATCTTTGCCATTTGCGTTCCCTGGCAAATATATTATACGAAATTTATAAAAAGTCAAGTAAAATGCCAAAATATTTGGTTTATTTCGCAATTATTTTGGAGAAAAGCAGAATGGGCGAATGGGCGAATAGGCGAATGGGCGAATAGGCGAATAGGCGAATAGGCGAATGGGCGAATGGGCGAATGGGCGAATTCGCCTATTCTCTCGCCTGCTCGTTCCCACGCTCTGCGTGGGAACGCCGTTGGGACGCTCTGCGTCCCGTTTCGCCTGCGCCCTCACCCCGCGGAGCGGGGATCAGGGTGACGACGCAGAGCGTCGTCACCAGCCAGGGCGAGGACGGATAGATACTCAAACACCAGGTTCGCCGCCAGGATGGCCGTGATGTCCCCGTGGTCGAACAGGGGGTTGACTTCGACGAGGTCGAAACCGGTCAGGTCGAGGCCATCCAGGCCGCGGACGAGCTGGAGGAGCTGGAAGCTGGTGAAGCCGCCGACCTCCGGCGTACCGGTGCCGGGGGCGTAGGCGGGGTCGGCGGAATCGATATCGAGGGAAATATAGACGGGCTTACCGGCGACCCGGGTATGGATGCGCTCGGTCACGGCCGGGATCCCGAGCTCGAAGGCTTCGCCGATGGTGACGATCTCAGCGCCCAGGCGTCGGGCGTCGGCGTAGTCCTCCGGCCCGCTGACCGGGCCGCGGATCCCGACCTGGATATAGTGGTCCGGATCGATCAGCCCCTCCTCCAGCGCCCGGCGGAAAGGGGTGCCGTGGCTGTAGGGGCAGGCCTGCCCGAACTCGCGGTCCCAGGTGTCGGGGTGGGAGTCGAAGTGGACGACGGCGAGCGGGCCAAAATTTCGGGCGTGCGCCCGGATCAGCGGCAGAGAGATCGAGTGATCGCCGCCCAGCGCGACCGCGGCCGCCCCGGTTTCAAGGATCGCTCCGACTTCCGCTTCGATCGCGGCGTTGTTCGCCTCGATATCGACCGGGATCACCGACACGTCGCCGTAATCAACCAGCCTGAGCCGCTGGAGCGGATCGACTTTGAGGACCGGGTTGTAGCCCCACAACAGGGCGGATGCTTCCCGGATCTTACGCGGCCCAAACCGGGTCCCGCTGCGGTAGCTGGTGCCGGAGTCGTATGGGATGCCGACGACGGCGACGTCGACGCCGTCCAGGTCCCGCGTGGCGGGTTGGCGCATAATGGTGGTGATCCCGGCGAAAGGCTGCTGGTCGGCGCCGAAGGCGGGCGGAGGGATGTGTTTCATTTCTCCTTCCTCATCTGGTGACTTCCTCATCTGGTGACGACGCTCTGCGTCGTCACCCGGTTTGCCGCTCCGCGGCGCTCGGGTGCATGGCACGGGACGCAGAGCGTCCCGGACTGCGTTCCCACGCGGAGCGTGGGAACGAGTAGGAGGGGGATGGGCGAATGGGCGAATTCGCCCATTCGCCCATTCGCCCATTCAACCGCGCCAGGAACTCCTCCCGCAGGCCGGTTGGGATTTGTTTTTTTCACGACTCGATGTCAGGGTATGGATTGCGATCAAAGTGATGTCATCGTACTGCATTGCGTCCTGCTGGTGTTCCCGGATT
>DATKDL010000162.1:0-36049 GCA_035512695.1 Anaerolineales bacterium
GCGGGGGCCGACGGGGTGACGCCCGGTCGGCCCCCTCAATTGCCGTTAATTTTGATGGCAGGCTTAAGTATAATCTCTCCCATCGGCTAACGAAGAAACCAGGAGGAACCCCCTATGGAATGGCATATTCAATGTGACCCGGCGGAGATCTCCCGCTACGTATTTTGCCCGGGAGACCAGGCGCGGGCGAAGAAGATCGCAGACAATATGGACGAGGCCCACCTTGTCACGGACAGCCGCGGCTACGCCGTGTATTCCGGCACCTACCGGGGCGTCTTCGTAACTGCCTGCGGGACCGGGATGGGTGGGCCCACCGTGGCGATCGCGCTGGAAGAGCTGGCGCACATGGGCGCTGACACCTTCGTGCGGGTCGGCTCATGCGGGGTGCTCCAGGACGGGCAGGGGCCGGGGGACGTCATTATCGCGACCGGCAGCTACCGCGCCGGCGGGACGGCGAACAACTACCTGCCGCTCAACTTCCCGGCGGTCCCGACCTACGAAGTCCTGCGCGCCCTGGCCGAGACAGCCGAAGCCATGGGGATCCCGTACCGCGCCGGGGTCGGTTTCGCCGGGGATGCCTTCTACCGCCCGCGCGATTCAGGGCAGTTCGAGATGCTGGTGAACGCCGGGGTCATCTCGCTGGAGATGGAAAGCGACACCCTGTTCGTGGTCGGCGCGTATCGCGGATGGCGCACCGGGGCGCTGTACGCCTCCGACGGTGCGCCGGGCGAGATCAAGCCGGAATGGGGGGAGGCAGCGTACCGGGAGGGGGAGCAGAACGTCATCCGGATCGGCCTGGAAGCCGTCGCCCGGCTGGCGGAAGCGGACGGGCATGATGGGCGAGGGGCCGCATGACCGATTTCTTCAAGGATATTTACGCCAATAAGGCCGAGCAGTACGAAGCCATGGTAGCCCGGGAGGACTACGAGTTGAACATCCCCCGCGCACTGCAGGAGATCCGGCCGTTCGACGGCCTGAACGTGGTCGAGCTCGGCGCCGGGACGGGGCGGCTGACGACGATGATCGCCCCGCTCTCCAGGCAGATCCGCGCCTTCGACGAATCGGCCCACATGCTGGCGGTGGCGGCGGGCAAGCTGGAAGCCGCCGGCCTGGACAACTGGGAAACGGCCGTGGCGGACAACGGGGATCTCCCGGTCGGAGACGGCGAGGCGGACCTGGCCATCGCCGGCTGGAGCCTGGGGCATGCCACCGGCTGGTATCCGGACACCTGGAAAGAGGAGATCGGGAAAGCAATTCGGGAAATGGACCGCGTCCTGGCGCCCGGTGGGACGATCATCATCCTGGAAACGATGGGCACCGGCCGTGAGACGCCGGAGCCGCCGGTCGAGGGGCTGGCCCGGCTCTATGCCTGGCTGGAAGGAGAGCTCGGATTTTCCTACCGCTGGATCCGGACCGACTACCGGTTTGAAACCCCGGAGCAGGCGGCCGATCTGACGCGCTTCTTTTTCGGAGATGAACTGGCGGACCGGCTGCTGGAAGAAGGGCGGACGATCCTGCCGGAGTGTACGGGGATCTGGTGGAGGGATAAATAATATGATTTGCGGGAAACAAGGAGAGAGCCGGGGCGAAGCCCCGGCTCTCTCCTTGTTTCCCGCAAATCCTCAGGCAGATACAACCACAACCTCCTCACACCCAATCCGCCCCTCCTCAACGAACAGGGCGATCCCGCCGCCGGTGAACATCGCCTCCGGATCCTCTGCCTCAAGAACAATCGTATCATCCACCGTCCCCACCAGCCCGCTCCCGGCAACCTGCAGGGCAACTCGGTAAGCGCGGCCCATTTCCCAGCCGGCCGGGGCTTCGGCCAGGATTTCGTCCCGGCCTTCGAACGCCCGGATGAGTCGAATTGATGAAGAGTCCAGCCGTAGGGCGTAATAGCGCCGCATGCCCTGGACCCGGACAGCCAGGCCGCCGGCCCGGCACATGTGCGGGACCATCAAGGCCTCGGCCCGGTAATCGGTCCATTCCCGGGTCCCCGTGATCAGCAGGCCGCGGCCGGCGTTCTGGACGAGGCGGAACGGCTCCGGCCAGTGGTCCCACTCGAACGCGCCATCCCCGCTGTCCAACCCGTTTACCCAGGCCCGTTTCCACATGACCGGGTGCGGACCGGTCGTGTCCGGATCGTAGGGCCGCTGCAGTCGGAAATGCGGGGTCCCATCCCAGGTCAGGTAATCCAGGTAGACCGTCGCCGGGCCGGGTGCCATCGGCCCGACCTGCAGCCCGGCGAAGGCGATCGGGTAACCGCCCAGGTCCGGAACCCGCCAGGCGAGACCGGCATATTCCCCGGGCTGCAGGACAGCTGGATCCCTGGTGACCGTCGAGAGATCGTCTTCCCGATCGTACTGGCGAATCGCCGGCCGGACTTCGAGCGGTGCGGCGTTATCCTGCGCGGCCGAAATCCCGAGGCGCAAGACCTGGCCGGGATAGAGCGTCGGGCTGGCGAGCAGAGGATAACTGCCCCCGGCGAAATACTCGTATACCGCTCGCGAGGGATGGAAGGTCGCCGTCTCGATCCGGAATGACCCGCCCGCATTCCGGTCGGGAAGGTGGACGGCCAATGACCGGGATCCCGCCCGGCTGTGACCCGTGACGTTTTCGACCCGGATATCGATTTCCTCCTGGTCTTCAGCGACGGCCCGGAAGCCCTGGACGGACCCCGGGAGTTCGAAATGGTAGCGAGCGCCGTCTTGGGCGCCAGCGGCGGCAGGTCCCACAGTGCGCGGGCGTTGTTGACGAGGCGGTAGGTCTCCGCCACGGCGTCGGTGATCGCCCGCCCGCCGTCCGCGGTGGGGAGGTAGAGCCGATCGCCCACCGGACCGCGCCAATCCGGTCCGCCTTCAAAACCGGCGAGGCCGTTCCGGATGCCGAGCAGGCAGCCCAGGTTTCCGGCGTTGCAGTCCGTGTCCCAACCGGAGGTGGTCGCGATTGCGAGCGATTCGCAAAAATCCCCGGCTCCGTACAGCAGCGCCAGGATGATGAGACCGTGATTGGGAACCACGTGGACGTTGCCCCCGAAGCGGTCATAGCCGTACACAGCGGCCAGACGGCGCCGCGCCGCACGCCAGTCCGGCTGGGCGGCGTGCCAGCCGCGGATCGCGGCGATCATCTCCGCAATGACCGAGCCCGGCGGGATCAGCGCGACGGCCGCATCGAGCAGCGCGTCGATATTCGGTTCGACGAAGGCGAGCGCCTCCATTGCCGCGATCACCTGGGCAGCGTAGATCGCCTCCCCGTCGTGGCTCACGGATGCGGCGCGGCGGGCGAGGTCGGCAGCCAGCTCCGGCTCGCCCGGCGAGATCATCCCCCAGCCGTCGGCGAAGATCTGTGCCCCGATCTGCTCGGAGACCACCTTCCCATTCATCGCCATCGAACCGCTCCGCGGTGCGTCGATCCCCGATTTCAGCCGCAGGTAGGCCGTGTGCTCGGTGGAATTGCCCAGACCGCCCCACCAGAGCACGGTCCTGTTTTCAACCAGGTAGTTCAACCAGGTGTGCCCGATCTGCGCCGGCGTGAGGTCGGGGGAACGGCCGTAGTCTTCCATGGCGCGGATAAAGGTGAATGTTCCGGCCAGATCGTCATCGGTGACCACGAGAGGGACGTTGAGCGGTTCGTGCACGTAGCAACGGATCTCGCCAAGCCGTTCCATGATCCGGTCGTAGGTCCAACCTTCTACCGGCCGGCCGAGATACACTCCGATCATTTTCCCGAGCACCCCCGCATAAACCCGTTCCGGATAATCGTGGGGCAGGGCAGGGCGCTTGATTTCCAATTTTTCCATCTTGCGATATTTTAATGTACCCACGATTTCGGCGACACCCGCGTCGGGTGACGGAGATGATAAAATTCCAATTCAAAATGCATCCCCATATAATTGGGGCCGTCCGCAAGCCCGGAACAGGTTTAATGATCGGAAATAGAGCATCCGGTACTGCCCACTGTCGTGGGTTCACCGTGCCCTGATCAGCGGACGAATTTCACCGGAACCGGAGTCTGTAATGGCCGATCTGACTTTGATTGAAATCATCTATTGGGCCTCCGCCCTCATCGGCGGGACGTTGTTCTTGCTGCGTACGATCCTGCTCTTCACCGGTATCGGAGTGGACGACGGGCACGTCGACCTCGGCGCAGAAGATATCGGAGACGCGAGCGCCGATCACGGCGGCGGGATGAGCGTCAGCCTGCTCTCCCTGCAGGGTCTGACCGCTTTTTTCACCATGTTCGGGCTGGTCGGGCTGGTCCTTTACAGCGCAGGGGTGCACGTCCTGCTCACCATTGTTGGGGCCACTTTCGCCGGTCTTTTCACCGTTTTCATCATCTCGTGGCTGTTCACCCAATTCGGCCGCTTCCAATCGGAAGGGACCCTCGATATCCGCAACGCCATCGGCGCGACCGGATCGGTCTATCTCCGGATCCCGTCCGGCGGGACCGGGCAGATCCAGGTCTCGGTACAGGGCGGGATGCGGATCATCGATGCGCTTACCGAAAGCAGCGAGGGGATTCCGACCGGTACGAGCGTCCGCGTGATCGGTCTGCGCGATTCGACGACCCTGATCGTAGAAAAACTCACCTAGGAGAGCAAGATGGATACTACCAGCCTGACCCTGATCGCACTGCTCGCGTTTGTCGTCCTGATCTTTTTCACGTTTCTGTATTTTGCTTCGCGCTATAAACGCTGTCCGTCCGACAAAGTGCTGGTCATATACGGGCGAGTCGCAGAGGGCCGCTCCAGCCGGACGATGCACGGCGGTGGGGCCTTTATCTGGCCGCTCATTCAGGATTACGCTTACCTGAGCCTGACGCCGATCACGATCAGTATCCCGCTCGAGAACGCCCTTTCGCTCCAGAACATCCGCATCCACGTCCCCAGCACGTTCACCGTCGGGGTCAGCACCTCGCCGGATATCATGACGAACGCCGCCGAGCGGATCCTGCATCTGGCCGAGCCGCAGATTGAGGAGATGGCCAAGGAGATCATTTTCGGCCAGCTGCGGCTGACCGTCGCCTCCCTGACGATCGAGCAGATCAACCAGGATCGGGAGAGCTTCCTCGAAGCCATCCGTCACAACGTCGAGCCGGAGCTCAACAAGATCGGTCTGCACCTGATCAATGTCAACATCACCGACATCACCGACGAATCAGATTACATCTCCAGCATCGGCAAAAAGGCCGCCGCGGAGGCGATCAACCAGGCCAAGGTCGATGTGGCCGAACAGACCAAACACGGCTCGATCGGCGAGGCGAAGGCCAACCGCGAGCAGGAAGTCCAGGTCGCCCAGGCGATGGCTGAGGCCGAGATCGGGCGTAAGGTCGCCCATGCGAACCAGCGTAAACAGGTCCAGGAACAGGAAGCCGCGGCGGTTGAAGGCGAAAACCTGGCGAACGCCAACATCGCCCAGTTCAATGCCAGCCTCGAGATCCAGCAGGCCAAAGCCGCAGCGGACACCGAGAAGGGAAAGAAAACGGCGGAGGCAGACCAGCGGGTTTATGTGTACGAACAGGAAGCCTCTGCGGTCAAGGGCGAGAACGAGGCCATGGCGAACATTGCAGCTTACAACGCCGAACTGGAGGTCAAACGCGCAGCGGCGCTCCAGCAGGCCGAGGTGGCCCGGTTCGAGGCGCAGATCGCCATCCAGCAAGCGCTTTACAAATCCGAGCAGGAACGGCTGCGGGCCGTGGAGGTCGTGAAGCAGGAGATTGAGAAAGACAAGGTCGAGATCGCGGCCGAGGCAGAAGCCGAAAAAGTTCGCCGGGAGGCCCGCGGCTTCGCCGACGGACTCCTGGCCCGCTACGAAGCCGAAGCCGAAGGCACCCGCAAACTGCTGGAGGCCAAGGCCAACGGCTATCGCAGCCTGGTAGAGAGCGTCGGCGGGGATTCGCAGGCCGCAGCGACCTTGCTGATGATCGAGAAGCTGGAGGAGTTGGTCGCCCGGCAGGTCGAGGCGATCAGCAACCTCAAGATCGACAAGATCACGGTCTGGGACTCGGGTGGCGGAAACGGATCGGGTTCTTCGACCTCGAGCTTTATCGCCAACCTGTTCAAAAGCCTTCCTCCGCTGCAGGACATCGCCGATATGGCCGGTTTCGAGCTGCCGGAGTACCTGGGTAAAGTGAAGGGGGAGAACGACTCCCCGGACGTCCAGGCCTCAGCGTAATCGAGAATCAAAAAGCCCCTTGAGCGAAGCTCAAGGGGCTTTTTGATTCTCGGATCTTATCTGCGCCCGCCGCGGTTGCCGCGGTCGCGCCGGTCCCTGCCGCCGCCTCCGCTGCGCCCCCCACCTCCGCCGCGGCCCCCGCCGCTGCCGCGGTCGCGCTCCTGGGCTTCCTCGACCGTCCAGCCTTCCAGGACGGCCTGGCGGGAGAGGCGGATCTTGCCGTCGCCGTCGATGTTGGTGACCATGACGGTGATCTCCTCCCCGAGCCGGGCGACGTCTTCGACCTTCTCGACGTGCTCGGAATCGAGCTGTGAGATGTGGACCATTCCATCCGTCCCGGGCATGATCTCGATGAAAGCGCCGAAATCGGTCACCCGGCGGACCTTGCCGGTATAGATCCGGCCCAGTTCCGCCTCCTCGGTCAGCGCCAGGATCATCTCTCGCGCCATCCGGGCGCTCTCGCCGTCGCTCGTGGCGATGAAGACCGAGCCGTCGTCTTCGACGTCGATCTTGGCGCCGGTGTCTTCCTGGATCTTGCGGATGATCTTGCCGCCGGGTCCGATCACGGCCCCGATTTTCTCGGGGTTGATCTTGACGATCTCGATACGCGGGGCGTGGTCCTTCATTTCGGGCCGCGGGGCAGCCAGGACTTCCAGCATCTTGTCCAGGATATGCTTGCGCCCGGCCGAAGCTTCCGCCAGCGCCTCGGACATGATCTCGGCCGTCAGGCCGGCGATCTTGATATCCATTTGCAGGGCGGTGATGCCCTTCGGCGTCCCGGCGACCTTGAAATCCATATCACCGAGATGGTCTTCCACACCCTGGATATCGGACAGGATCGCATAGCGCTCGCCTTCTTTGATCAGCCCCATGGCGATCCCAGAGACCGGGGCCGAGATCGGCACGCCGGCGTCCATCAGCGCCAGGGTGGAGCCGCAGACCGAACCCATCGAGGTCGACCCGTTCGAGGACAGCGCCTCGGAAACCAGCCGCAGGGTGTAGGGAAAGACGTCATTATCCGGGATGACCGGTTCGAGGGCGCGTTCCGCCAGCGCGCCGTGACCGACCTCGCGGCGAGAGGCGCCGCGCAGAAAGCGGACCTCACCGACCGAGAAGGGGGGGAAATTGTAGTGGTGGATGTAGCGTTTCTTGCCGGAGGGGGTCAGGTTGTCCATCTCCTGGGCGTCGCGCGGCGTGCCGAGCGTGGCCAGGGTCAGGATCTGTGTTTCCCCGCGGGTGAACAGGCCGGAGCCGTGGGCGCGGGGGCTGTAATCGACCTCGCACCAGATCGGGCGGATATCCTTGGGACCTCGTCCGTCAGGGCGGACCCCGTTCTGAAGGATGCGAGCCCGGACGACTTTCTTGTAGGCGGCGTCGAAGGCTTCTTTGACGTCTCCCGCCGGGGGGCCGGCTTCGTCTTCGGTGGCCAGGGCCTCGACGGCCTCGGCCTTCAGTTCATCGACGGCGATGTCAAGCTCAACCTTGCCGTTGTACGTATCAAGCGCCTCATTGAGGCGGCCGGCGTACTGCGAATAGACCGTTCCCTTGAGGTTCTCGTCGATGGCGAAGCGCGGGTAATCATCCCGCTTGGTCTTACCGATCTCGGCTGCCATCTTGAGCTGCATCTCGATCAGCGGCTGGATGGATTGGTGCCCGAGTTCGAGCGCTGCCACCATGACGTCTTCCGGGATTTCATCCGCACCGCATTCGACCATCAGGATAGCGTCGCGCGTGCCGGCGATCCGCAGATCCAGCTCTGATTCCTCGAGCTGGGCGTAGGTCGGGTTGACGACGAATTCGCCGCTGACCCGTCCGACGCGGACGGCGCCGACCGGGCCGTTCCAGGGGATATCCGAGATCATCAGCGCAGCAGAGGCGGCGTTGATGCACAGGACATCCATCGGGTTCTCTTCATCAGCGGAGATCGAGTACATGATCACCTGGACTTCGTTGCGCATGTCCTTTGGGAAAAGTGGGCGCAGCGGCCGGTCGGTGAGGCGGTCGGTCAGGATGGCGTGCTCGGAGGGGCGGCCTTCCCGGCGGAAAAACCCGCCCGGGATGCGCCCGCCGGCGTACATCCGCTCTTCGTAGTCCACGCTGAGCGGGAAGAAGTTGATCCCCTGGCGGGGCTCCTTGCTCATCGTGGCGGAGGCGAACACCATCGCATCGCCCAGGCGGAGCGTGACGGCCCCGCCGGCCTGGCCGGCGAGTTTTCCGGTTTCCACCGAGATGGTCCGACCGCCGACCGAGGCATTGAAAAATCTTGCTTCCGGTTTCATATTGTTCATGTTTCCTTTGCTGTGGTCGCACGCGCAGGCAAAGACGAGAAGATCTGACGATCACCGGCGGCGAAGCCGCCTGCGGATTTCAGAAATTCGTCCGGCCATTTGCAGCGATAGACATCAGCACTTGGATCGATAGAGGATCGATCGTTTTCCCCCGGGTCAGGAACTGGGAGCTGTCCACCACCGGTGGTGGTGGACAGCCTCCAATGCCCAACTCCGGAGCCTTGTGCACCATGAGACGGCGATTTCGGGTGGATGTGCCGGGTTACACCCGGCACATCCACCCGAAATCGCGCCCCCCGTTATTTGCGTCGGATACCCAGCCGGTCCGTGACCTCGATGAACTGGTTATAATTTTTACGGCGCAGGTAGGCCAGGTGGCGCCGGCGCTGGCCGACCAGTTTCAAAAGCCCACGTCGCGATGACTCATCGTGCTTGTGCGCCCGGAGGTGATCGGTGAGCTGGGTGATCCGTGTCGTCAATATGGCGATCTGGACTTCAGGCGAGCCGGTGTCTCCATCGTGCCTGTGGAAATCCTGGATGATCGCTTCTTTTTCGGTTTTATCGAGACTCATGACGTCTGCTTCTCCTTTTTTTGCAGGTCTCCAACTCCGCAGTGGGTTTGCCGATTGAAGGGGGGGATGCGGGGCTTTGCCCCGCATCCCCCCCTTCAATCGATACCACACCGCAAAGCGGCCTAGTCAGAGCGGGATTATACCAGCTTTGGTAAAATTCGCCACATGCGCGCTGGAGCCTTCCCGGCCGGTATCCCCTTCTCAAAACGACTCCTGGACTACCTCCTGACCCTGACCGGATTGTTTATCCTGTCCCCGATCCTGCTGATGTTAGCGGTGCTGGTGCGGGTTTTTCTCGGGTCGCCGGTTTTCTTCCTCCAGCAGCGGCCCGGATATCGTGGAAGACCGTTCACGCTGATCAAGTTCAGGACCATGCGGGACGATCGTTATCCCGACGGCCGGCCGATGCCGGATGAAGTCCGGCTGACCGGTTTCGGCCGCTTCTTGCGCTCAACCAGCCTGGATGAGCTCCCGGAACTGTTCAACGTCCTGCGCGGCGAGATGAGCCTGATCGGACCCCGGCCGCTCCTGATGCGCTACCTGGACAGATACACTCCCCAGCAGGCCCGCCGGCACGAGGTTCTGCCCGGCATCACCGGCTGGGCGCAGGTGAACGGCCGCAATAACGTGTCCTGGGAGGAGAAATTCCGCCTGGACGTCTGGTACGTCGACAACTGGTCGTTTGGGCTTGATCTGCAGATCCTGGCTCGGACGGTCTGGAAGGTCATCGCCCGGGAGGGGATCAGCGAACCCGGGAATGCGACCGCGCGCGAATTCATGGGTGAAGGAGACCAGAGGACGAAATGAGCAAACGCATCACCGTATTTGGGAGTTCGACCCCCCGGCGGGGAGAACCGGCTTACCAGGAAGCCTACGACCTCGGTGCGCTGCTTGCCGGGGCGGGCTGCACCGTCCTGACAGGCGGTTACAGCGGTGTGATGGAGGCCGTCTCCCGCGGCGCCTGCGAAAAAGGTGGGCATGTCATCGGCGTGACCTGTTCCGCCATAGAGGCCTGGCGGCCGATGCCCCCAAACGAATGGGTCGCCGAAGAGATTCGCTATTTGACCCTGCGCGAACGGATGTACGGCTTGATGGATCATTGCGATATGGCCCTGTCTCTGCCTGGAGGAATCGGGACTCTGGCGGAGATCGCCGCCATGTGGAGCAGCCTCCAGACCGGCGAGCTCGAACGGCCGCCCCAGGTCCTGATCGGGCCGGGGTGGCGGGAAGTGTTTGCAGTCTTGCGCGACCGGATGGGTCCCTATATCAAAGAGACCAACTGGGACCTGATCGAGTTCTCCCCGGACATCCACGACGCGTACGAGCGGGTCCTGCGGCACCTGGCGCTCTGATCCCATGCCTGCCGTTACCCCGGCCCGGCTAAAACGGGAAATCGCCGCGCTGTTCGAAGTCGTCGCCGATGCGGACGCCTTCGAACGCGCCCTGGATGACCTGCTCGACCGCTATGCGGATCGAACGTACAGGCCTTCGCAGGCCGGCGTGCCCGGGTCGCTGCTGCAGGCTTACCACGCGGCGCGCCCGGTCCTGCGGGCAGTCGAGACGGGCCTCGAGGCGTTTGCGGCAGACGCCCCCGAAGACGCCCTGACGCTCGCCGACCGGCTCTGGGAGAAACCGCTGTTCGAACCCAGGTACCTGGCCGCCCGTCTGCTGGCTTTCCTGCCGGGGATCCCCGGGGCGGAGATCGTCGCCCGGCTCGAGAGATGGCTGCCCGGGTCGGAAGACGAAACGCTGTTGGCCGAACTCGTCCGGGCCGGGCTTTCGGCGGATGAGGCCGGACTCATCGGGATCGTCGAAGCGCTGCTCGAAGACGGCGCTCTCGGTTACCGGACGGCCCTGCCCGCATTGGGAGCGGTGGTGAGGATGGCCTCGGAGGAGTCTTTGCCCGGGGTGTACCGGCTGTTCGCGAAAGCCCTGGGGGATCCGGATGCCGACCGGAGCGCCCGGCTGCTCAACCTGGCGCGCGGCCTGGCGGAGCGGTCGCCGGTCGAAACGGCCTACTTCATGCGGCAGCAGTTCCTGATCTCGAGCCGTCCGGAAGTCGGGCGGATCCTCCGGCAGATCCTGCCGCTTCTCCCCACGCAACTGCGCGCGGATATCCGACGGGTGATGAGAGAGGATCAATGATCGATGATTGAAAATCGAAAATCGAAAATCGAAAAGCTGCGCGATCCCAGCCACGCGCGCTGTCTGAGTGGGGAGCCTGGTTTTCACCTGACCGAACTGCTGCTGGTCGCCAGGAAGCCGCCGGAATGAGGCGAACGGACCTGTATACCCGGCTGATCTATGCCCGCCGGAGCCGGATCTTCGGGAAGGCGGCTTATTACCTGCTCAAGCTGCTTGGGGCCGAGGTGCCGCTCAGCGTCCGGATCGGCGAAGGTTGTCTGTTGGTGCACGGCGGGTACGGTGTCGTCGTCCATCCGAAAACGAGGCTGGGAGACCGGGTCAAAATCTATCCGGGCGTAACGCTCGGCCGGGCCGACATTCACCACCCGGCAGAGGAATCGGCCTTTGAAGCGATCGAGGTGGGGGACGACGTGATCCTCTCTCCCGGCGCAAAAATTTTAGGCCGGTCGGGCGTCCTGCGGATCGGGACCGGCGCCGTGATCGGGGCGAATGCCGTCGTGCTGGAGGACGTCGGTGAATATGAGATCTGGGCAGGTATCCCGGCTCGTTTCATCCGCCTCCGGAAAAAGTAGGGGACCTGTCCGAAGGAGCGGCCCCCTACTTTTTCCGATCGACCCCCTTTGCTTGACAACCCCCAACCCAAAGGTTAAAATTCGGTTCCAATCAGGAGACTTCTCTGGCCGAGATAGCTCAGTTGGTAGAGCAGCGGACTGAAAATCCGCGTGTCGCCAGTTCGATTCTGGCTCTCGGCACTTCTCGGCCTGCTGGGCCTGCCTTGAGGTTCGACGCAGGGTTCGCCCTGAGCGAAGTCAAAAGGGCTTGCCGGCCGAAAGCTGCGGGTGTAGTTCAGTTGGTAGAACACCTCCTTGCCAAGGAGAAGGTCACGGGTTCGAGTCCCGTCACCCGCTTTGGAAAAGCATGGCCGGAGGGCACGGCAGAACTTCCGCCGTGCCTTTCTTTTTTCGGCGACGTGGCCAAGTGGTAAGGCAAGGGTCTGCAAAACCCTCATTCACGGGTTCGAATCCCGTCGTCGCCTCCTGATCAAACACGCAAAATAAAACCCCCGGCAGCCTCGCTGCCGGGGGTTTTATTTTTTTAGGTCAAACGAGATTACTCGGATTCGGCCAGGAGCTCTTCCGCCGTGGCCTGGAGCGATTCCAGGATGGCGGTGATCTCCTCTGCGCTGGTGGCCCCCTGGATGGCGAAGAACGCATCCTGGATCGCGCCGCGCACGGCGCCCCACGAGGGCAGGTTCGGCTCGGCCTGGCCGTATTCGGCCAGTTCGAGACCGGTGGCGTAGATCGGGTTCTCGGCGATGTAATCACCCAGGAAGGCCTCTGTCGTCGACTGGGACGGGAAGTAGGCGCTGTAGGTGATCCATTCCGCCTGGATCTCGGGGCTGGTGAAGTGCTTCAGCCACAGCCAGGCAGCCAGGTTGGCTTCCGGGTTCTGGTCGAAGACGCCGATCAGCTGACCGAAGGCATTGACGGCCAGCTTGCCGTCCGGTCCCGGGAAGGCGATCAGCCCCCACTCGTCGTCGTTGCCGGCATCTTCAAAGGCGGACAGCTGGAAGGGGATCCCGGCCGTCGAACTGGTGGTAAACAGGGCCAGGCGGTTCGCAAACTCGGGGTTCGGGAAGCTGTCGGTGGCGAAGTAGCAGCCGTCGTCGCGCAGCTCGTTGAGGAAACCCGCAACCTCTGCGAGCTCCGCCGTGTTCATCATGTATCCGGTCCCGTCATCGGTCAGGAAGGACCCGCCGAAGGCGAACAGCCAGGACGCGATATTCGAAGCGCCCGGGAAGTGCACCAGCCCGCCGGTCCCGTCATTGTCGGGGTTGTCATCGGCCAGGTTGAAGGCCGCCGCCGCACAGGCCTGCTCGACGAACTCCGCGGAGGTCGCCGGCGGGGCATCGAAGCCCAGCTCCTGCGCCCAGGTGTGGTTGTAGAAGAGGACGTTCTCGGACTGGTGGATCGGCATCCCGACCTGCGTCCCGTCGGCGAGCAGGCCGGCGGCCAGGTTGGCGTCGAAGATCGCATCGAACTGCTCGGCGGTCAGACCATAGGTCGGATCGGCCATGAAATCGTTCAAGGGTGCGATCACGTCGGCGCCGTACCACCTTGCGATGGAGTTAGGGAAGCCGGGGGAGATATTCGGCAGGTCGCCCGAGGCGATCCCGGCGTTGATCGCCGTTTCAAGATCGCCCTGGCGCCCCTGGTCCACGGCTTCGACGGTGATGCCCCATTCGTTGCTGGCGTTGAAGTCGCTGATGATCTTCTCCATGCCCTCGGCAGCCGAGCCGGTGCCCCAGACATGCCAGAAGACGACGGTCTGACCGCTGAGATCGACCATTTCCTCGGTCGGTGCGGTGGTCGGCTCGGCCATCTCTTCGGTCGGCTCAGCCATTTCCTCGGTCGGCTCGGCCATCGCTTCGGTCGGCTCGGCCATTTCCTCGGTCGGTGCGGTGGTCGGCTCTGCGGTGGCATCCGGCTGGCAGGCGCCGAGGGCGAGTGCCAGGAGGATGAAGAGGGTGGTGATCAAAGTGAAAGGTTTCTTATACATGTTTTTCTCCTAAAGAAAGTCGGATTTCGATTGGAACGCTTGTCGTAGTCACAACGAAGTATCAAGAATTGGTCAGGGGACATCTTTGACGGATAGAACCTCCTTGGTGTGGATTTGCGCTGCCGATCGGCGGAAGGTCCGTATTCTAACCCTTAAGACCGCTGCGTGCGATCGATTCGGTGAACTGCCGTTGGGTAAAGAAATACAGGATCAGGATCGGTAGGATCGTGATAAAAGCCCCGGCCATCATGTAGTTGAGCTCGGAACCGGATTCGTCCTGGAACGCATAGAACCCGACCGCGATCGGCGTCCACTCCGGAGAACTGGTCACCAACAGCGGCCAGGCCAGGGCGTTCCAGGTCCCGACGAACGAGAAGATGATGATGACCATGATCGGCGCTTTGGACAGCGGGATGACGATCTGGGTCAGGAACCGGAGATGTCCGGCGCCGTCGATCCGGGCCGCGTCGTACAGCTCGTCCGGGATCTGGGCGAAGAACTGCCTCAACAGGAAGATCGAAAAGATGCTGCCCATAAACGGGATCGTCAGCGCGGGCCAGTTGTTGATCCAATCGATCGGCCCGACCCGGCCAAGCCAGGTCACGGTGAGCAAATTCGGGATGGTATAGACCATCCCGGGGATCATAAGCGTGCTGAGCAGCAGCGCGAAAATGGCGTTGCGGCCGGGGAAATCGATCCGGGCAAAGGCGTAAGCCGCCAGAATGCTGAAAATCAGCTCCCCCGCCAGCGTGATGAGGGTGATCTGGATGCTGTTGCTGAAATACTCGGCGAAGTTGCCGCGCCCCCAGGCGACGACGTAGTTGCGCCAGAGGAACTCATCCGGAATCAGATCGGAGCCGATGGCCTGGCCTACCGTCATCAGCGATTTGGAGATCATCCAGAAAAACGGCGCCAGGGAGATCAGGGCGCCCAGGATCAGGACGATGTAAATAAACGAGGTCTGCAGGGTCTTCGGGGTGAACCGCAGCGAAAAGGCCGAGGCATCGCGGGCTGGTTGTTCGGCCGAAGAAGTGAGAGTCGTATCAGCCATAGAAAACCCGCGAACCCTGGACCTTGTTGTTGATGTAGGTCAGGCTCAAAATGATGGCGAAAAGGACGAAGGAGAGGGCCGAGGCGTAGCCGTAGCGCGTTTTTGTAAAGAACTCGATGAAAATGACGACGCTGAACGGGTCGGTCGTGCCCAGCGCGGCGCCGTCGCGCATGACCCAGATCGTGTTGAAAGCCTTGAAGGTGCCGATCACGCCGAGCAGGGACAGAAAATAAGTCGTCGGCGAGAGCAGCGGGAAGGTGATGTACCGAAACACGTTCCATTTGCTGGCTCCATCGATCTCGGCCGCTTCGGTCAGTTCCCCGGGGATGTTCCCCAACCCGGCCAGGTAGATGACGGTGTTGTATCCGACGTAGGACCAGACCGACTGCAGGATGATGACCGAGAGCGCCAGGCTCGGGCCTGCCGCCCAGGCGGGAACCGTGACGCTCATCAAGCTGCCGATGATTTCAAAGACCCCGTCCGGTTCACGGAGCCAGAGCTGGGTCTCCAGGCCGAGACTGCTCATGAGGACGTTCGCCGGTGCGGAGGCCCGGTTCGAGAAGATCTGTTTGAATACCGCCGCGCTTGCCACCGCAGGGGTGACGTAAGGGATAAAGAACAGGATCCGGAAGAACTGCGACCCCTTGAGTTTCTGGAAGAGCAGGACGGCGAGGAACAGAGCGATGGTGAGTTGGACCGGGACGGTTCCGGCCGAGAAGAAAAAGGTGACCTTCAGCCCTTCCCACATATCGTCGTCTCCCGAGGCGACGATCGTCGGGATCTCGATGATCAGCAGAACGGCGCCCAGGGCCAGGGAAATGCTGGCGAAGATCCGGAAGGCAAAAGCCAGCGTGGAAGTCTGCGCCTCGGCGGATTGCCAGACGCGCCAGGATAGCAACAGCAGCAGGACCCCGGATCCGATCATGATGAACTGCGGCCAGATGCCGGGGTCTTCCCCGGTCTCGAGGGCAGTGGCATAAGCCGCACGGATCGCGTTGAAAGTGACGTACAGGAGCAGGAACCCGATGGCCAGGGCGAGCCATACCCAGGTGAACCGCAGCTGCAGCGACGCATTGTCCCGGCTGCGCCAGACGTACAGGAGTGCGATCCCCAGGACAAATCCGGCCAGGAAAATACCCGCGAAAGCGACCCAATGCGGGTAGGACGTCTCCGCCAGGAAGGCGTCCGTCAGCAGGGTAACGTACAGCTCCCGAGTGCGTTCAAGCCCGCGAAGCTTGCGGGCGATGTCCAGGAACTCTGGCAGTTGGTAGAAAATCCAGCGGAAAAAAGCCAGCACCGCCGCCGCGTGGACAGCGGCCGGGATCAGCGGTAGCCAGGCAGCCGGCCTGCTGTTTTCTCGCTGTTCGGTGAAAAATTTACGTAAATTGCTGAACGCCCACCAGAACGCGGCCAGGGCGATGACGAAAAGACCGATATAAGTCAGATTGGCGACGGCCGCTAGGTAGTTCTGCAGACCGCGGAACTCGCCCCGTACCAGCTGCCATTTGTGCACGCTGACGTACAGGGCAAAGAAGACCGGGAAGATCCCGAAAACGAAAATCAGGAGAAGAGCCGGAGATAAAAAAGCATAGGCTGTCAGATACTCTCTCAGCAGCCGTCCTTTCCGGCCCGTGAACCGGTCCCTTGTCGCTTGGAGAACTCCCATGGCTGCCCCATTATATCGTTATATTGAGCGAGAATTATTGTGGTGACGTTAAGGGCAAACTTAAAAGTTTTTAGGGAAAAAGTGGATATCGAGCGCCCGGCCCGGTTTCACCGGGCCGGGCGCTCGATATCCACTTTTTCCACCTTCAACGGTTGAACATTTTAGAATCAGGGGAACAGGCTGAGCTGGTGGATCTCCTCCGCAAATGCATCCAATTCCAGGGCCAGCGCGGCCACGTCGTCAGCCGGGGTGAACGGTGAGAACAGCATCCGGGACATCTCCGAGACCGCCCACTGTACATCCACCCAGGAGGCCGGTGGTGTAAACCCAAGACCCTGCGAGAGCCATGCATCGGACTGCGGCGGGGGCTGCGCCATACCGGCCAGCGCCGAACGGCGGACCGGGAAATACCCGGTCGTATCGCTCCAGCCGGCCAGGTTTTCGGGCGACAGCACCCAGCGGGCGAAAACCCAGGCCGCCAGCTGCCGCTCGGGTGTGGTGGGGAGCAGGACGAGGTCCGGGCCGTAGAGCAGGGGTGCCCGGCCCGTTTCAACCGCGGGATAGGGGATCGCCGTCCACACATCGGAACTCCCAGCGGCCTGCATGGCCGCCGCCTGCGGCGCCAGCCCCGCCAGCGTGGAGGGGAGCAGCAGGCCTGATCGGCCCGCGAACTCGTCGTGCGGGTAGACCCCCTCCGGCAGCCAGGCGCACAGGTCATCCAGCAGGCCGCGCAGATAAGCGAATGCGGTGATGTTCTCCGCGCGGTCAAACGCATAGCTTTCCGTTTCGGAGAGCGGATCCAGCCCACCGCCGAAAGCCGCCATCCAGGCGGCCAGGGCGATGGGTTCATTCCCCAGCATCAGACCGCCTTCTCCGTCGTTGCCGGGATCGGAATCGGTACGTAGGGAAGCATTGGCTGCACAAGACTGTTCTGCCAGTGCTTCCGGGGTTTCCGGCGGGCCGGTGAAACCCAGCTCGGCTGCCCAGGTCGCGTTGTAGAGCAAGACCTCTGCCGTCCGGTAGAACGGCAGGCCGGTTTGGAGGCCGGCGTTGGCTGCGGCAACCAGAAATTCCGGGTAGAAGTCGAGACGCTCCTCCGCCGAGAGACCCCACTCAAGATCCATCAGGTAAAGGTTCCAGTCGACCGGCGCCGCGATCCGGGACCAGCTCCGGGCGTGGTATGAGAACCCGAATGCCAGGTCCGGCGGCGAGCCTGTGGCGAGGGCTGCGGCGACGTCGGCGTGCAGATCGTGCCGGCGGACGGCGGTGACCTGGAGATTGTGATCATTGCCCGCGTTGAACGCGGCGACCAGGCCTTCAAGCAGCGCTTCCTGGTCGCCGTCCCAAGGATGCCAGAGCTCGAGGGCGACCCCGGCGATGTCCTCCGGCGCCAGATCGATCGCCGGCAGGGGTTCGTCCGTCTCCAGGGGCGTGGGTGCCGGTGACGCGGTCGCGGCAGGCGGCGCTGCGGTCGCGGTCGCGGTCGGAGGCGGGGAGGGGTCGGGCGCGGCGCAGCCGGAGACCGACAATAAAATACAGACCAGTCGGATGTGGCGGGGTTTCATGATACGATTTCCGCATTATACCCATGGAGCCCAACGATGCCCGATCGGACCCCCGACCTCCTTCCCACCCTCGAAACCCACCGACTGCCCGGCCTTGACCTTCCGGACGGGCTGATCCACCCAAAATACGACGGGGGCTCGATCCTCAACCTGCCGGCCACGATCGCCGGGCTTTTCGGAGCCCCGCCTCCGGGGGACGCGGGACCGCTCGCGCCGATGTGGCTCGAGCCCCTGCAGGACCTGGCGCACGGCGCCGACCGGGTCGTCATGGTCCTGATGGATGCCCTGGCGCTGCACCGGCTGCGGGCCTGGATTGCCGACGGGCGGGCCCCGTTGTGGGCGCGGTTGGCCGGCGAAGGCTTCCTGGCCCCGCTCACCTCGGTGGTCCCCAGCACGACATCCACCGCCCTGCCGACGATCTGGAGCGGGCTGAGCCCGGCCGAGCACGGGCTGGTCGGCTACGAACTCTGGCTGAAGGAATACGGCGTCGTGGCGAACATGATCACCCACGCCCCGTTCCGGGTCCCGGGGCGGCTCGACCAGGCCGGGTTCAAGCCGGAGAAAGCGCTGCCGGGCCCGACGCTCGGCTGGCAGCTGGCCCAGGAGGGCGTCAAGACCTTCGCCTTCCAGCATTACACCATTGCGAACAGCGGGATGTCCCGCATGTTCCTCAAGGATGTCCAGGTCTCTGCCTTCGGCGGGGCGGCCGAGCTGATGGCCAACCTGCGCGTCCTGATCGAGGATGCGCCGCGGGAGCGCCGGTTTTTTTGGGTGTACTGGAGCGGGGTCGACAGCCTTTCGCACACCTACGGTCCGGACGACGAGCGCCCCGCTTTCGATTTCTTCCATTTCAACGATGCGCTGGAGCAATTTCTGATCGACCGGCTCGCCCCGGAGGCACGCAGCCGGACGCTGCTGCTGCTGGTCGCGGACCACGGGCAGATCCATACACCCAAGGAGCCGTACTACGATCTGAGCAGCCACCCCGGCCTGGCCCGCCGCCTGCCGATCTCGCCGACCGGTGAGAACCGGCTGGTGTATTTCCACGTCCGGCCGGGGCAGATGGAGGCCGTACGCGAATACCTGGATCGGACCCTCAAGGGACGCTTCGCCCAGCTCGACCCCGGCCACGCCGTGGAGAACGGATTGTTTGGCCCGGGCGACCCGCACCCGCGCCTGCGCGACCGGCTGGGCGATCTGCTGGCCGTCTCGCTGGGGGACGCTTTTCTCTGGTGGGGAGACGGAGAGTCGCCCATCTTCGGCCGCCACGGCGGGATGACGGCGGAGGAGATGCTCGTCCCATTGCTCGCCGCTCGCCTGTAAAAAAACGGGGCGGGCAGCGGTTGCGGAGCAACCGCTGCCCGCTTTTAAATTCACACGCCGCTGCGGGAAGGCCATCGCAGCGGCGTGTGGTGGGAGGTAGGGGCGCAGGAGAAGTTCCACCGCGCCCGTTCATTCGGGAGGCACGGGCACGGTGGAACTTCCGCCGTGCCCTTACAAGTTCCGGTCAGGCCGCGCGGACCAGACCGTAAAGCTGCTCTTTTATTTCGAGGACCTGCCGGCGGAAGTGGTGGTCGCGCTCCATCAGGTCGGTGATCTTGTCGCAGCCGTACATGACGGTGGTGTGGTCACGGCCGCCCAGGGCCTCTCCGATCTGCGGCAGGGAGATCCGGGCCTCCTCACGCATCAGGTACATGGCGACCTGGCGGGGTAGGGCGATCTGGCGGGACCGGTCTCGGCCGAGAATATTCTCTTCGCTGATCCCAAAGTTGCCGGCGACGATATGGATGATGTGGTCCGGTTGGAGCTGCCGCTGCCGGGGGAGCATGTCGGAGAGGGCGGTGTTGACGAGCTCGACGGTGAGCGGCAGACCGCGCAGGTCAGAGTAGGCCAGGATGCGGGTCAGGGCGCCTTCGAGCTCGCGGATATTGGACTGCATCCGGCGGGCAATCAGGTCCAGGATTTCGTTTGGGACTGTGCGGCCGATCTGCTCGGCTTTGAATCGCAGGATGGCGAGCCGGGTCTCGAGGTCCGGCGCCTGGATGTCGGCGGTCAGGCCCCATTCGAAGCGGGAGCGCAGCCGTTCTTCGAGCGTGTTCATGGCTTTGGGTGGCCGGTCGGAGGAGATGACGATCTGCTTGTCCTGGCTGTGCAAGGTGTTGAAGGTGTGGAAGAACTCCTCCTGGGTCGATTCCTTTCCGGCGATGAACTGGATATCGTCGATCAGCAGCACGTCGATGGCGCGGTACTTGTCGCGGAAGACCTGGGTGGTATGGCTGCGGATGGCGTTGATCAGGTCGTTGGTAAATTCCTCCGAAGAAACGTACAGGACGGCGGCGCCGTTGGCGGTGCAGGTGTTGCCGATGGCGTGCAGCAGGTGCGTCTTGCCGAGCCCGACGCCGCCGTAGAGGAAGAGTGGGTTGTAGGCCCGCGCTGGGTTCTCGGCGACGGCCAGGCTCGCCGCGTGCGCCAGGCGGTTGTTAGCGCCGACGACGAAGTTCTCGAAGGTGTACTTGGCGGCCAGGCTGGGATTGCGGTCCGGGGTCTCCGGGGCTGTGGCCGGCGCCGGCGCTTCTTCGTGGTGGTAGCCGTTCCGGTGCTCCTCCGGCTGGGCGATGACGAACTGCAGATCAACGGACTGGTTCATGATCCCGGTCAGGTTGCGGGCGATCGTGCTGGTCAGCCGGTTCTCGACCCAATCACGGGCGTAGGCGTTTTTCAACCCGACGACGAAAGTGTTCTGATCGTACTTCAAGAACTGCGCGTCGCGTACCCAGGTGTCGAAGGTGGCTTTGGGCATTTCCATCTGCAGTTGGCCGACAACGGCCTGCCAGGCTTGTGAAGGGTTCATGAAATTGGATCACTCCGTTTTTGTATCGGCCCGGTTGTGTGTCAAGACGTGCAACCAGGTACCGACTCGCCGCGTATTCGGCGGTGGCCACTCCGTTCGACATTGACCTCAAATCCCGGTGATGGAAGATGAATGAACTCGGTGTTGCGTAAAGAAAATTCTAGCAGAGGATCTTGAGTCCTACAATACGAAAATCATACGTTAACTTAAAAGAATCGGAAGATTTAAGGTTTATTAATGTTAAAGAATTAATGCCGCGCCTCCGACTCCAGCAGCCGAAAATCGGGGCGCTCAAACCGCAAAGCGTGGGTCGCGCGCCAATGCCCCCCCCACATATGGGGTAGGAAATCAGTACTATTCGCATAATCACGCGTTTTTCCTCCGAAAAATAACGAATTATGTGTGCCTGGTGCGAGCGGCTCCTGCCTGCAACGTGCGCGATTTTGTGCTTCAACACCGGAAAACGTTGATATCTGCTTAAAAAATGGGTTTGGTACTCCAGTACCACCTGTTGTTTCGCGGGACGGATCCCAGCCGGCAGGCGGTCTTCGCATCGGGTTGCGGCGGTGAACCGAACATGCGTGCTATAATCCGTTTGCTGATGTTCGTCCACCTGCACACACACTCCTTTTATTCATTTCTGGATGGGGTTCCGGCGCCCGCTGCCCTCGCCCGGGCGGCCGCCGAAGCGGGTATGCCGGCCCTGGCCCTGACAGACCGCCACGGTCTGACCGGCGCGATCGCATTCACGGCTGCCTGCCGCGATGCCGGCGTGCGCCCGATCTACGGACTCGAACTGGTCGTCAACCACCCGGCCGGTTCCGGGGACCTGGTGCTCCTGGCGTGTGACCTTGCAGGCTGGGGGAACCTGTGCCGGTTGAGCACCCAGGTCCAGACAGCCCGTCACCGCGATCCGGAGGAGGGGGTTCCGTTCGACCGGCTGGCCGGCGCAGCCGGAGGGCTGATCTGCCTGACCGGCGGGCGCCGGGGACTGATCCCGCGGCTGCTTACCAACGGGCAGGGAGCACCTGCCCGCCGAGTCCTCGACGACCTGGCCGGAATCTTCCCCGGAAATCTGTTCGTCGAGCTCGTCCTGCATGCGCCGCAGGACCGGGGCGCCGTGGACCGGCTTTTGAGCCTCGCACGGGCCGCCGGGCTGCCGGCCGCCGCGGCGAACGACGTCCACTTCCTGGACCCGGGCGGCCGCCGGATCCAACGCCTGCTGACCGCGATCCGGACCTCCACGCGGCTGGCTGCGCTCCCGGCAAACCTTATCGCCCCGGAGGAAGCCTACTTCACCAGCGCCTCCGAGATGGCAGCCCGGTTCGCCGGTTATCCGGAAGCCCTGGCCGCCGTGGACGAGATCGCCGAGCGCTGCCGGGTTGAGCTGCCGCTGGGCGTCCCACACTATCCCGAGCTCTCCCTGCCTCCCGGCACGACGGCCCTGGACCTGCTGACGGAGCGCAGCCGGGCCGGGGCCGTTGAGCGGTACGGCCTCCTCACCCCGGAGATCGACCGACGCCTGGAGCACGAGCTGTCCGTGATCGGGCCGCGCGGCTACGCACCGCTCTTCCTGATCATGGCCGAGATCCTGGCTTTTGCCCGGCGCGCAGGTGTTCCGGCGGCCTCGCGCGGCTCGGCTGCCTCCTCCCTCGTGGCGCACTGCCTCGGCATCACGACCCCGGACCCGCTCGCCCTCGACCTCTACTTCGAACGCTTCCTCAACCCGGCCCGCGAATCCGCCCCGGATATCGATACCGACCTTTGCTCGACCCGGCGAGAAAAAGTGCTGCGGTTCGTCTACGAACGCTACGGCGAGGACCGCGTCGCCATGGTGGCGACGATCAACCGCCTGCGCGGCCGCTCCGCGCTGCGGGAAACGGCCAAAGCCCACGGATTGTCCCAGGCGGAGATCAAAACGCTGACCGAGGAACTGCCGTACCGCGGCTGGGGCCTGGACGACGGCGGAGAGGGCGGACCCTATGACGACCTGATCGCCCGGTTCCCCCGGCACCGCCGCATCTTCGAGGACGCCCGTTCGATCCTGGAGTTTCCCCGGCACCTATCGATCCATCCCGGCGGGATGGTCATTGCGCCGGGTCCGCTCACCGACCTTGTCCCGCTCCACCTGGCGAGCAAGGGACTGGTGATCACCCAGTTCGACCTGGATGCCGTGGGGCAGATGGGCCTGGTAAAGATCGACCTGCTGGGGACGCGCGGTCTGAGCGTCCTGGGCGATGTGGCCAGGAAGGTCCACAACTGGCGGCGCTCCGAATTCGCCGATCCGCTGGCCGTACTGGAGGCCGTCCCGGGCGACGACCCGCAGACGGCCGCCCTGATCGAGGCGGCGGACACGATCGGGTGTTTCGGGATCGAGAGCCCGGGGATGCGGGGTACGCTGCGCGAGATCCGCGCCCGGACGCCGGAGGATGTCCTGATCGCGCTGGCGCTCTACCGCCCCGGTCCGATGACCGGCGGGCTGAAGGACGCCTTTGTCCGGCGGCACCTGGGGCTGGAACCGGTCGAACATCTGCATCCGGCCCTGGCGCCGCTGCTGGCGGACACGCATGGGGTCATTCTCTACCAGGAGCAGGTGCTGCGAATCGCCAGCCGCCTGGCCGGACTGTCGCTCGCCGATGCGGACCTGCTGCGCCGGGCGATGTCCCATTTCGACCCCGGCGAGCGGATGAAGACGCTGCGCGCCCGCTTCGTCGCCGGAGCGGTGGAACGGAGCGGCGTCCCGTCGGAGGCCGGTGAGGGGATCTGGGAGCTGATGGCGGCTTTCGCCGGGTATGGTTTCCCGAAGGCGCATGCCGCCAGCTACGCCCGGGTTGCCTGGCAGTCCACCTGGTGCAAGGCGCATTACCCGGCTGAGTTTATCGCGGCGGTGCTGGCCAATTGGGGCGGCTATTACCGGCAGCGGGTGTACCTCAACGAGGCCCGCCGGCTGGGGCTGCCGCTGAAACCCCCGCACGTCAACCATGCCGGGCGCGAGTTTGCGGCGGTCTACCCGGATGGTGAACCGGTCCTGTACATGGGGCTGAACCAGGTGCGCGAGCTGACCCGGGGGACCATCCGGCGGATCCTGGCCGCGCGCCCATTCCGGTCGCTGGAAGATTTCCTGACGCGGGTCGACCCGCGTCCGGTCGAGGCGGAGCGCCTGGTCAGGGCCGGGGCGTTGGAGGGGTTCGGGACGATCCCGGTGATGCTGGCCCGGCTCGCGCGGGGAGGCTGGCAGCACGGGCAGCCGGCCCTGTTCGAACTCCCCCGACCGGCCGGAAGCGATCGGGACTGGTCGCTCGCCGAACGGGTGGCGGCCCAGGAGGAGATCCTGGGCGCCGGCCTGGACGCCCATCCGTTGGACCTGCTCGATCCGGACCGACTCGCCGGGCTGGGTGCTGTGCCGGTCTCAGATGACGTCCTCGTGGTAGGCGCACGCGTGAAGCTATTGGGGCTGCGCCAGAGCCTGCAGCGTTTCTTTCACGGTGGGGAGGCGCGCTTTTTGCTGGAACTGGAGGGTCCCCAGGGTCTGGTTCCCGTGCTGCTGACCGGCGAAATGGCCCGCCGCATCCGCGGCGCATCGGGCGCCGCGCCGCTGGTCGTCACGGGGGTCGTGCGGAACGATGCTTTGTGGGGGATGCCGGTGGTTGAGGCAGAAATCGTTAATATCTCCCGCGTTGTGTTTATGGCCCAAACCAGTCGGGCTCGGTTTCACCTGCCGGGTTCTGCGTGATATTGCCGCCTGCGTCGGAGCCGTCCACCTGGATCAGGTAGATTTCGAGGTTTCCATCCCGATCGGTCACGAACAGGACTCGGTTTTCGTTCGGGATCCAGGCGGGCGAGTGATCGGCGGCGGGGTGGTTCGTCAGGTTGCTCTGGGTGGCCCCCGGAATCAGGCTGGTCACGTAGATTTCCTGGTTCCCGTCCCGGTCGGATACAAAGGCGAGCAGGTTGCCGGCCGGATAGGCGGCCGGGGAGTGGTCGTCGGCCGGGTCGTCCGTCAGATTGGTCAGGCCGGTGCCGTCGGTCCGGACGCTGTAGATCTCGCGGTTTCCGTCACGGTCCGTCGTGAAAGCGATCGCCCAGACCGGGTCGGCCGGGTTGGGCCGGTACCAGTCCGGCTGCGAATCGTTCGCCGGATTGTTGGTGAAATTGATCACGCCTGTTCCGTCGGCGTTCATGATGTAAATCTCGTCGTTCCCGTCCCGGTTGGAGGTGAAAGCGATCCGGCTCCCGTCCGGAGCCCAGGTCGGATCGTCGTCGTCACCCGGGTTATTGCTCAGGTTCACCTGGTTGGAGCCGTCGGCATTCATGACGTAGATCTCCCGGTTCCCGTCCCGGTTCGAAACGAAGGCGATGCGGGCGCCGTCCGGAGATATGACCGGCTGCATGTCCTCCGAGGCGTTGTTCGTCAGCCGGACCAGGTTATTATCGGCGGTATCCAGGAGGTAGATTTCCTGGTTTCCGTCGCGGTTCGAGACGAACAGGATCCGGCCGATATCGCCCGGAAACGGCGGCGGAGCGCCGGTCGCCGTCGCCATGGGCGGGGTGGGTGTGAAGGTGGGCGGTGGCGGGGCGCCGGCCGCGGCGGTTGCGGTCAGAGACGGGTTGGTCGAATCGCAGGGATCCAGGTCCTGCCCGTCTACGATCCCGTCCCCGTCCGAATCCGGGTTGAGGGGATCCGGGCAGGGGGGCGTCTCCTGGCCGTCGAGCAGACCATCCTGGTCGGTATCCGGGTCGAGCGGGTTCGTCCCGCGCTCGACCTCCTGGCCGTCCGTTGAACCGTCGTCGTCGCTGTCGGGGTCGAGCGGGTTCGTGCCCAGGCTGACCTCGAGCCCATCGCTGACCCCATCGCCGTCGGTGTCCGGGTTCAGCGGGTCTGTGCCTCGGGCGATCTCTTCGCCGTCCATAAGCCCATCACCGTCCGTATCCGGATTGAGCGGGTCCGTGCCTCGGGCGATCTCCTCGCCGTCCATAAGCCCATCACCATCCGTGTCGGGGTTGAGCGGGTCGGTGCCTTGAGCGATCTCCTGGTCGAAGGTCAGGCCGTCCTCATCGGCGTCTTCTCCGCCGGCGCCGGCGGATTGGGTGAGCGCCTGGACCGCGGTCTGGGTGGCCTGCGCCGCGATCGTCTGGAGGGCTTCGATCGTCCCGGTGGGCGCCAGCAGGGCATTCGCCGTGCCGGTCGCCTGGACGGATGCGGCGATCGGCTGCTGGATGACGATGAAAACGGCCAGGCATAGGGCAAGTAGGATCGTGACCACCCCGGCGGGGAGCAGCCAGCCCGGCACCATGGAGACCCCGGCTACATTGCGAACGGCCTGGCGGGCAGCCCCGGAGATCGACGCCACGGAGATTTCCAGCCGCCAGGACCGGCTTCCGGCGAAGATCGGCGGGTAGCGCAGCCGGGGGACCATCGAAACGGACCCGGACTGGCCGACCGGGATGCGCAGCCCCCATTTGCCCGGGTCCTGCTCGTCCAGGTCGACCACTTCTGCCCTCGAACCGGGTTCGATCGGGAGCATTTCGATCTTCAGATCGCCGGTCGCTTCATGCGCGGCGACGGTATAGACATCCGGGATGTTGCCGGTGTTTTCGATCCGGACCTGGACCGTGTCACCGGCAGTGACGTCCGATGGGGAGACGGACAAGTTGAAATCGTTGAAGGCCTCGATCGTCAGCGTGATCTCCACTTCGGTGAAGACATCTTCATCGCCGGCGTTCGCCATCCGCAGGAACAGTTCGTGCCGTCCGGCCCGGCTTTCCGGGCTGCGCGGCGGCCGGATCGTGATCTCCATGCGGGTTTCCTGACCCGGTTCCAGATCGATTTTGGGCTCCGGGGCCGAGATCCAGGCCGAGGGAACGCCTCGCACGCTCAACAGGAAGGATTGTGCCTCCAGCCCGCTATGGTTCACCAGGAACGCGACCCGGGCGAGCGATCCGGGGACGACGGTGTACTGGAGGGAATCCATCAGCATCGTGATCAGGCCATCTTCCGTGAAGGCGGCGACCGTCAGGATGCCTTCCAGCTCGATCCGCCGGTCATCGGTGTCCTGGCGTTCGAACCGGATCCTGAGCGGGTAGCGGCCCAGCGTTCCTTCGGCCTGGCGCGGGGGGGAAACGGTGAGCAGGACATCCTTGCGCGCACCGGGCAGGAGACGGATCGGTGCGGTCTCCTTGGCCCAGCCGGCGGGCAGGCCCTTTATGGATACGATGACCGTTTCTCCCTCCTCGCCGCGGTTTTCGATGACGGCGGCGATTTGAACCGCCTCTCCCGGTGAGACTTCCCAGGCGTCCGCGCGCAGGGCTGCCCGGATCGGGGCAGGTTTCTTCTGGCTGCTTTCTTGGCTCATAGGATCATTATCCATAAAACTATCCAAAAAATCTAGGGATTGGCGATTTTGGGGGCGGATGCGGCGGAGCCGCTTCCGCCCCCAAAATCGCCGCCCCAATTTTCGGATAGGTTCTTGTTTGCGTCGTCCTCATCCGGGCCGTATGTGCGGTGCGAGGAGGATCACGATCAAAGCGGTCACCAGCGTCAGCGGGAGGCCCGCTCTCAGGAAATCACGGGATCGCCCTGTCCGCCGCTTCCTGATGGTTATATTTTACAGGAGGATGGAGCGCCAGACCTTGAGATCCCAATCCCTCCACCAGCAGCATCAGGCGCCGATCCGGTTCGACAGGCCGGTATGATGGATCGCGCCGGGCAGGACGAACACGGCAGCCACCACGAACGCCGGTTCGCTGCTGAACCCGGAGAAGGCTTGTTCCGGCTCGAGCAGCCCGAGCAGCGGCAGGGCTACGATGACGATTGCACCGGTGAGGTCGATGCGCAGTTTCTCGGTCATCAAGAGAATGAACACGATGACAAGCAGTACTGCGAGAACCACCTGTCGGGGGTCGGGTTGAAAGGGCATCATGGTTTCAGATCCGTTCCTGAAAGGATAGCCTTGTAGCAGCCGCCAGTCTTTAAAGGGATATTGCGAACAGATTAAGTTCACCTTAAAATGCAACCTTAAGCTGGCGTTAAATAAACGGAAATGTCCGGTTAAGGTCAGCCGCCAACCCCGATGGTATCTTCTGGAGGAAGGGTCCGGCTCTTTACGACCGATCCGGACAGTAAACAAAGGACAGCAAACAAGGAGATAACCATGTCACTGATCGGATTCCTCACCCTGATCCTGATCGCCGCCGTTGCCGGCGCAATCGGCCAGGCTTTCGCCGGATATTCCGTCGGCGGCTGCGCGCTTTCTGCGGGGATCGGTTTCGTCGGCGCTTTCATCGGGATGTGGCTGGCCGATTCGTTCGGGCTGCCGGCGTTCTTCTCGATACAAATCGACGGGCGCGCTTTCCCATTCGTCTGGGCCATCGTCGGCTCGACGATTCTGACCATCCTGCTCGGCCTGCTCACCCGGCGGCGGACTACGTTGTGACCAACCGCCGAAGAAAAACAATCAGGCGGCTTCCACACAAAAAAGAGCAGGGCGACCGGCCGGTCACCCTGCTCTTTTTTGTGTGGAAGCCGCCTTATCCGTCCGGCGCCTGCCCGGCCGCCCAACTGGCGGCGTCCGTCTGCTCGAACAGATCGGAGAAAATCAGACCCTGGAGGAACGCGACACGGATCAGCTCCGCCATGCCCTGGACTTCCAGCTTTGCCATCAGGTTGGCTCGGTGCTTTTCGACCGTCTTGACGCTGATCTTCAGGGTGTTTGCAATTGCGTGATTGGTGTTGCCTTCTGCGATCAGCTGCAGGACCTCCCGCTCGCGCGCGGTCAATAAATCGGCGCGTTTCCGCGGAGATTCCCCGGAAGGGCGGTTAATCAGACCATCCAATACCGAATCCGCGATGAGGGGGCTCAGATAGAGTTTCCGCTGGCTCGCCGAACGGACAGCCAGGGCGAGTTCCTCGGGCGCAGATTTCTTGAGCAGATACCCCTTCACACCTGTGCGGACCAACTGCTGGATCAGAACCGGGTCCGTATGGATGGACAGCATGACGACAGCCGGCGGGTCGCCGGATGAGATGATCTTCCTGGCAGCCTGGCTGCCGTCCAGGCGCGGCATTGCGATATCCATCACAACCACGTCCGGTCTGAGTTCGGCGCATTTGTCGACTGCTTCCACTCCGTCGGACGCCTCACCGACCACGACGATGTCGTCCAGTTTCTGAAGCAAAGCAGCGAGCCCGTTCCGCACGAGGTGATGGTCATCTGCGATCAAGACCTTGATCATCCTTCAGCCTCCTCCTTTTCCGCCGGCGGGACGCCGGCGCGCAAACGGACGCCGCGGCCTGTTATTGAACGGATTTCGATCCATCCGCCCAGCAGTTCGAACCGCTCCCGCATGCCGGTGAGACCGGCTCCCTCAACGCAAGCGCCGTCACCGCCGAACCCACAGCCGTCATCGGAAACGGAAAGAATGTAAAGCCCATCGCGTTCATTGAAAAGGACTTTGATCCGGTGCGCCCCTGCGTGTTTGGCGGCGTTCGTCAGGGTCTCTTGTAGAAAGCGGTAGAAGGACACCCTGGCCTCGTCGGAGATCCGGTCCTGGTCGACCGTGGTTTCGAAATCGATCTCCAGTCCGGTCCGGTGGGCAAAATCCCGGCATACGCCCTCCAGGACGACATCCAGCGGATACCGGTCCAGGACGCAGGGGCGCAGGTCGTGCGACAGGCGGCGGATCTGGTCCATCGTCCGGTCGGTGAGTTCGACCAGCTCATCGATCTGCCTGCCGGCCCGATCCGGATCGTCCAGGTGCGTGCGGATCGAGGCCAGGTTGAGTTTCAGCGCCGTCAGCGCCTGGCCGGCCTCATCGTGCAGGTCGCGGGAGATCCGCCGCCGCTCTTCTTCCTGGACGGCCACGACTTTACGGGCAAACCGCTGAGCCGCTTTCCGGCTGGCGCGCAATTCTCTGTTCAGCCGCTCGTTCTCGAACTTAACGGTCGCCAGGGTTGCGGCGTACATCTGCACCGGATTACCGGTGCGGCCGAGGTGCTGCCGTCCTGAGCCGGGTTGGCCAGGGATCGCGTCTCGGTCCAGCCGGTCCCTCAGCGGGAGGGTTATCGGCTCGTTCATTCGCCGGGAGACGGTCGCGGCCTTGTAGGCCAGGGCTGAGGGGGTAAGGGTCGTTCGGGAGCGCGTCATTTTACGTCCTCCGGCCGGTAGAAGACCAGCCAGAACAGGCGGATGAACGTATACGCAAACACGGAGTAGACTGCGATGGCGATCAGGGCAGTCAGCTCCATGACGTAGTTTTCGAACGCCGGCGAGCTCGTCAGACCCCGGAAGGGGATCAGGAAAGGCTCCGATATGGCATAGATGAACCCGGCAAAAGGGCTGCCCGGGTTTGCGCCAATGAGCTTGAGGAGAAAGCGGATCGAAAGCAGGCCATCGAGCAGCCCTGCCATGGTCCAGAAGAACGCGCTCATGCGTTTAATATTCAGATAATGCACGTCGCGTGCGGGGATCGGCTTTTCCGGCTGGGGGGTGTAGGTGGGGGCGGTGTCAGAATAACGGTCGTCCATCGCATGCCTCCTTTGAAATCTGCGTAGAACAGGCGCCGGAGATGCCTTGTCATCGACAAGTGCCGGGAGGGTCTTGTTCAAGTGGTACTGGAAAGGTGTATCCCGAGCCGAATCTCCGGCGCCTGGAATTTGTTTGGTCTGGATTTTTCAGGCCGCCTCGACCGGGCCTTCAGCAATCCATGCGAATATATCATCCTGCTTTGCCCCCGTCTTTAAAGCGAGCTAGTGGTTTGTTTAAGCCGACCTTAAACCGGAGAGTTATAATAAGAAAACCCCAGACCATGTCCAATATTGGCGAACTCCTGATCCGAAACGAGCACGAGATCCCTTTTGCCCGGCAGCTGACACAGAGGCTGTGCCTGCTCGCCAAGCTGTCCATCGGAGATCAGGCCCGCATCACGACGGCCGTTTCGCAGGTGGCCCAGTGCTTGTTTCACCACTGCCGCTGCGTTCATCTTTCATTGGATGTGATCACAGAGGACGGGCAGCATTGGCTCCAGGCAACCCTGGTCGAATGTTCGCCGGCCGCCGGCTCCGGTCAGACCGGACAGGGCAGCAGGCTTTCGCGGGGGGATCTTCTGATCTGGCTGGACGGAATCAGGAACATGGTCTCCGCTTTCTCCTCTGAATCGGAAGGCGGCCTGCCGGTTCGGGTCACGCTGGCCAAACCTTTTCCGTCCTGGCAGAAATCCGTTTCCGAGCAAACCCTGAGTGAATGGACCGCGACTCTTATAAACGAACTGCCGAAAGAACCGATCGAGATCATCATCCAGCAGAACCGGGAACTCGTGACGGTCCTGGATGCGCTTCGAGAGAAGGAAACGGCCCTGGAGAAGAAGATCGCCGAGATCGAAGCGCTCGAACGGATGCGGGATGACCTGGCCCATGCCCTGGTCCACGACCTGCGGAACCCCCTCTCCAGCATCCGGACATCGCTCAGCGGCTTGCTTCACAACAACCTTTCCAACCTGTCCAGATACCAGCAGATGATGGTCGAGATCTCCTACCTGGGGGCGGTCAAGCTGACCCGGCTGGTGGACGATATCCTGAAGGTCTACCGGCTGGAAGGGGAGAAGCTGGTGGTGGAACCGGTCCGGTTCTCGCTCGCCGGCCTGGTCGACAAGCTGCTGCAGCTGCAAGGGCCCCTGCTCGAAGAGAAGAACATCCGGGTTGCGGTGGAGATCCCGGATGAGGTCCCACCGGTGGACGGAGATAAGGATCTGATCGAGCGGGTGTTCCAAAACTTGCTGGACAACGCGATCAAATTCACCCCCCGCGGGGGCACAATCGCCGTTTTGGTCGAGCCTCAGGTCGATGGCGCGCTGCAGTTCCGGAAAGGGAAGTTCGTTCGATTCATCGGGGTCCGGGTCCGGGATTCGGGTCCCGGTGTGCCGGACGCCGTCAAAACCGCATTGTTCGAGAAATTCTCGACGGCGCAGGTCGAGGAGAGCGGCAGCGGTTTGGGGCTCGCTTTCTGCAAACTCGCCGTCCAGGCGCACGGAGGGGATATCTGGATGGAGGGTGGGCCTGGAGAAGGCGCCGAGTTCGTTTTCCTGCTGCCCGCTGCCCGGGAGCCTGCGCCGGGAAAGGATCGCATGAATGTCTGAAACCATCCTGCTTGTCGAAGATGAAAAACTGCTCAGGCGGAGCATCATGTTCAACCTGGAGCAGGCCGGCTACCGGGTGGTCACGGTATCGAATGCGGAGGACGCACTCGATCTGGTGCGGCGCGATCCCCCCGATCTGGTGCTGCTGGATATCGGCCTCCCCGGGATGGACGGTCTGGAAGCGCTGCGGGAGATGAAGAAGATCGCCGATATTCCGACCATCTTCCTGACGGCGCGCCGGCGCGAACTGGACGAAGCGCTTGGCCTGGAACTCGGCGCGGACGATTACGTCTCCAAGCCCTTCGATTTTCCCGTCCTGCTGGCCAGAATCAAGGCGGTCAACCGGCGCACGAAGGCGGTCGGCGATCTGTCCCCCCCGGACGCACCGGCCACCGCCGGGGACCTGCACATCGATCCCCGGGCTGCGACGGCCACCCGCGCCGGCGAGCCGCTCGACCTTTCCCCGCGCGAGTTCGACCTGCTGCGTCTGTTCGTCGCCAACCCCGATCGCGTCTTCTCGGTCGACAAGATCATTAACCAGGTCTGGGGGGCGGAATATGAAGGCCAACCCCAGGTGGTCTATGTCCACATCCGCTGGCTGCGGGAAAAGGTCGAGGAGAACCCGGACGATCCGGTCCGGATCATCACGATACGCGGCAAGGGTTACAAGCTCGTTCCCCGGAATTAACAATCGGCCGGAAATGGGGAATGGGACTGGGTTACATCCGGGCGCATTCCCCATTTCCGCGATTGCTTAATCTGGACTTAAGGTTCCCGATAAGTGGGTTTAAGGCCAATCCGCCGAACATGTGTTAATCTGTGAACGGAAACCCGTATAGGTGAAAAATTGGCGAAAATCAGGCCTGCGTGCGGGCTTCGCTCGTGAACGGGTCTGGTCTTCGCCCCGATTTATTTTATGTCCGGAAAGAAAATTTGTGAGCCACTCAAACCATCTCTCGGAAGCTGAACTGCTTTTTACATTTGTCCCGGATATCGGCAATGCATTGGCCGGCGTTCTGTCGGCGACCCAGGCCCTGATGAACGGGGCCGCCAACGATCCGGCCTTCCGCCGGGATCTGTTGGGGGACATGGAAGACAACCTGCATTACCTCCGGTTCATCTATGAAAACTGGGTCGTCTCCGGCTCGTTTCGGGCCGGAGAAATGGACCTCGTCCCGCGCACGGTCGAACCGTCGACCTGGCTGACAGGTTTTCTGGCGCCCTGGCCGCAGCGGGCGATCGACAAGCGCTTGCGTTGGGAAGTGCACGTTCCGGCGGATCACCCTCCGGCCCGATTCGATCAGGATCTGGTCGAGCTGGCGCTAGAGAACCTGCTGTCGATCTCAGTCGCGGCGGCGCCCGAACGGAGCCAGGTGCTGGTGGCCTCCGGTTACGCCCGGGACGGCGGCCGGCTGTGGTTCGAGATCAGCGACCAGGGTCCCGAGTTGTCCGCGCGGATGCTGGCTGACGTCGCCGCCGGAGCCGGTCCGCCGGAAATCGCCGCACCACGGTTTGCGGACGGGCGTTTCCTGGGCTTACGAGTCGCAAACGCCGTGGCTCGGCTGCATGGCGGCGCGATCACGCTGGGCGAATCGCCCGTTTTTCCCTGCAGCCTGCGGATGACCTTGCGGACCCCGGCTGGTTGAGAGGGAAGCGGCCCGGTACGAACCGGTACCAAAAAGCCCCGGCGCATTCGCGCCGGGGCTTTTTGGTTTTCGATTTCGCGGGACAAGCCGCAGCCGTGGCCTACTCCGAAGCGGTGAAGGTCAGGACTCCGGCACCTCCGTCATACCAGATCCGCAGCGTTCCTTCTGAGAGCTCGAACCGCTCCGCAGAACCGAGCGCCTCGTAGTATTTCTGCTCCTGCTCCATGACGCCATCACCCAGGCAGGCCATCTCGGTGGCAGCGATCTGGTTGAACGCGATCTGATCGCCTGTCACCGAGTAGTTTCCTCCGAAGCTGTTGCAGCCGCCGGAGCCGCCGGCCAGGCCGCCGACCTGGAAGACCAGCGTCACCTCGGTCCCCTCAAGGACGGGGGTCTCGGGGGATTCCTCACCGGCCAGGCCGAAGGACGCGAGCGCCCAGCTGGTCCCTTCGAGGAGCGGCGATCCCATGGAGGGAAGTTCATCGCCGGCGAGCCGGATCTGCGAGCCGTCCTCGTCCGTGTGGACCGTATAGGTCACGCCATTGACCTCGAATACGAGCCGCCAGCCGGACGTGATGGCCTGCAGGCAGCCCTCGTCGGGGCGGCCCAGTTCCAGGCAGCCGTCGCGCCACTCGACCTGTTCGGCCTCGATCAGCACAACGCTATCGAAGTTGACGGCCAACCGCTCGGCCATCCAGGCCTGCGCGGCCAGGACCGCCTCGGCAGGGATGGGGAATTGCGAAGCCTCATCGCCGGCGAGCCGGATCTGCGACCCGTCCTCGTCCGTGTGGAGTTCATAGACTTCTCCGTTGACCTCCAACCGGATCAACCAGCCGGGGGTGATGGCCTGGAGACAGCCTTCATCCGGACCGCCCAGCTCGAGACAGCCGTCGTTCCACTCCACCTGTTCGGCGTTCAGCAGCAGGACGCTTTCGATGTCCACGCCCAGCTGCTCGGCCAGCCAGGACTGTGCCGCGATTAAGGCCGCGGGATCGGGTGCGGACGCCGGCAGGCATCCGGCCACGGCCAATGCGATAATGCTCAAAGTGAGCAAGATGGTCTTTTTCATTTCAAAACTCCTTCTCGTTTAGTTATTTTTGACCGGGCTTACCAGCCCGGTCATCGCTTCTATAACGACGAAACGCGCCGTTCTGTTCCCCCACCGCGAGCCGGGCTGGACGCGATCATCGGCATTCGTACCGATCCGAAAATTTCTAGCGTACAAAAAAAGGCTCCGTGAAGAGCCTCTTCTCTGTCGGGGCGAGAGGATTCGAACCTCCGACCTCACCGACCCGAACGGTGCGCGCTACCGGGCTGCGCCACGCCCCGCCTCGGACCTCATACTTCCCCCTTCGCCGGAGTGGTGCGGTTTGCGGTTCCGGACCACGGAAACGAAGGGTGAGGTTTGTAGTTCGGCAGTTTCATTGATGATGAGCTGCCATTGGTAAAGAACAGAAAACGCCCGTCTCTTCGCCGGGCGTTGGTACAATTCCGCTAACTTTGCAACCGCTCGCCCGGTTGTGGAGCCAGGCCTGATTCGGTGCGCTAACACCGGGTCAGGCTGTTTCATTATACCTGATTGAGATAATAGGAAACGGAATCTTAGAAAACTCAAGAGGCCTCTAGTTGTTTTTCCAGCTGCTGGAAAAATAACACAGGTTTCACAGTTCGTTTATTCTTAATAGCAATGAGCCGGCTGTCACCCCAGGAAAAGTGAGGCAAGTAATTAATTACCGCATCCCAAGGTAAAAAATTGCTAAGTTCCAATACTCAATGTTCGAATTGCTCAGCTTTCGATTCTACGGATTGTAGATAGTGTAGACACATTGATTAGAAATCTAATTGTTCTTATCTTTTCACTGTATTTTTTTTTGGCACGATAAATATTATCGTTTGAAGTGTCTACACTATCTACAGTAATTCAGGGGATTTGAAGTCTGATTCCATCCCACCTCACTTTTCCATTCGCCCTGTATTTTTTGTATCCCAGGCGTTCCCATTCTTTTGCCATCTTGGTTGAAGAAAGGGGGTGATGACCATTTATCCTGCACCAATTCGAGTAAGCCGTATAAAGGGCTTGGGACTGAATATTGAAAGCATCATCAACTTCACAACATTCATTGACAAACGCAGCAGGGACATCGACCTGAGAATTGAGGCTTTGCGTTGCTTCTATCACAACTTGAGCAGGGTCAAAGGCACCGCGTTCTCTGAGCCTATCCAAACCCCCTAGTGCGATGTTAAGTATGCCACTTGCTTCCGACTTAATTTCATCCTTGAGAGTATGGTCTCTTTCATCAACTGGGATCGATGGAAATTCGATAACTTTAACGCGCCTTAGAAGCCCATCATTCGCGGACTTTATTTCAGGAAAATCATTCATCGCCCATATTATCTTTGCAC
>DATKDL010000163.1:0-8401 GCA_035512695.1 Anaerolineales bacterium
AGCCCGGTGGCGTCCAGGCGCTCCTGCAGCAGCTCCAGGTTCCACAGCCTTAAGATTGTTAAGTGCTTTCCCGAAAATTGGGGCGGCGATTTTGGGGGCGGATGCGGCGCAGCCGCATCCGCCCCCAAAATCGCCGCCCCAATTTTCGGGAAAGTACTTAACAATCTTAAGGCTGTGGAACCTGGAGCTGCTGCAGGAGCGCCTGGACGCCACCGGGCTGGTAGGTCGGTGTGCTCGGCACGCGTTCCGCCCAGATATCGAAAAGCTGGACATCAGCCTGGAGACGCTGCGAGGCCAGCCAAGCTTCAAACTCGGATTGCTTAAGCTCGTCGTGTTCGGTCGGTGTGAGCGGACGCTCTTCATGACCGAGCACCTGGATAACGTGCCAACCGAACTGGCTCTGGGTCGGCTCGCTGATCTGGCCGATCGCCAGGTTGAACGCCACTTTTTCGAATTCCTGTACCATATCCCCCAGTCCAAACCAACCGAGATCGCCCGCTGCGGCGGCCGAGACGGTATCTGTCGAAAGCTCCACCGCAAGGGCGGCGAAATCCTCACCGGCCTCCAGTCGGCCGATCACCTCGAGCGCCTCCGCTTCGGTTGCCACCAGGATGTGCCGGGCCCAAACCTGGTCCTGGAAGTTCGACACATCGGCGGTCAGGGCGGCCATCAACTTCTCTCGATAGATTTGGCTTTCGACGATATATCGAAATTCCGACTCCGTGATCGACAGGCGATTCAGCTCGGTGAGATAGCCTTCGTAATCTCCCTGGTAGCTCTCCAGTGAGATCGGCGTGGGAGTGGGAGCCAGGGTCGGGGTGATCGTGATGACTGGCGTGGCCGTCAATTCAGGCGTGATGACGGTGGTTTCGGTGATCCCGCTCGTATCCGTGATCCCGGCAGTATCGGTGATGCCGGCGGTGTCCGTGATCGGGTTTGTATCCGTCAGCGTGCCGGTGTCCGTGATCGCCTGGGTTGGCGTCGCCGTCGGGGCGGTCAGCGTCATCTGGAGCGGGGTCAGCGTGGAGGTACTCGGGACGGTGGGCGAAGCGGTCGGCGTCGGACGTTGACCGCCGCCGTAGTAACCGAATAACGCTTCGATTTTCTTGTCGATCTCTGCTTCCGAAACCGTGATGCCGCGCACGGCGGCCTCCTCCCGGATCAGCCGGTCCGCGACCAGGTCATTCAGGACAGACCGGCCGACGGTGGTGGGATCGAGTTGGAATTCGATCTGGGTCATCTGGCTGACGAAGAAGCTGGCGCTGTTCGGATCGGTAGCCCCAAAGCTCAGCATCAGATTGGCCAGGCTGTTCCACTGATCGACCAGGAGCAGCCGTTCGTAGCGAACCCTGGCGCGGAACTCACGCGTGGTGACTTCCTCGCCGTTCACACTGGCGACCGGTTGTCGGGGTTCGATAAACATCGAGGCGATCACACCGTACACCACCAGCACCAGTACGATGCCGATGATGACGATTGAAGCGATCGTCAATCTGCGCGTCTGCAGCTGTTCACGCTGCTGCCGAGCGAGATGTCTGCGATTTGAAATGGGTCCGCGGCGTCGACCTGCCATAATTGATCGGCTCCGTTCGTCAGCGCAGCGTTTCGCCGGAGAAAGGCAGCAAGGCGATATGCCGGGCGCGCTTGATCTCCTTGGCGAGCAGGCGCTGGTGGGACGCGCACGTGCCGGTCTGGCGGCGAGGGCGGATCTTGCCACCCTCGGTGATGTAGCGTTTCAGCAGCTCGGTGTCCTTGTAATCGATCTTAATGGACGGGTCTGAGCAAAACTGGCAGAACTTCGGGCGGGTGTAACGCCGCCGCTGACCTCGGTTGAAGGATGCAGCCATGTTCTATCTCCTAAAAAGGGTAATCTTCTTCTTCACCGGGGAGATCGTCTTCGTAGGCGCGTTCATCGTCCTCGTCCACGTCGGTCCCTCGGTGCGAACTCTTATCCAGCATGATCATTTCGTTTGCCACGACCTCGACCGCCGACTTTTTCACACCGTCCGTGTCGGTCCATCTGCGGGTCTGGAGACGGCCTTCGATGTAAACCCGCTGCCCCTTATCCAGGTATTTACTGCAGACTTCCGCCAGGCCGCCCCAGGCGACGACGTTGAACCACTCCGTCTCGGAGCGGCTGGCGCCGTCGGTTGTCGTCCAGGTCCGGCCGGAGGCCACGCTGAAGGTGGTCACGGGTTTGCCGGCGTTCGTGTAGCGCATCTCCGGGTCACGCCCAAGCCGGCCGATGAGGGTCACTTTGTTCAGATCGCGGGACATTTGGGTTTATTCCGGTTCCTCTCCGGAGGTCACGAGGAAGCGCATGATCGGTTCGGTCAGACGCATATTCCGCTCGAGTACGGTGGTCTGCTCCGGCGGAAACGTGGCATTCAGCAGGACGTACTGGCCTTCGGTCTTTTTACGGATTGGATAGGCGAGGTTCCGTTTGCCCCATATGTCGGCTTTTTCGATTGTTCCACCGCCGGCCGTCACCCAGCCGGTGACGCGATCGACGATTTCCTTGAAGGCCGTCTCTTCGAGGTCCGGATGGACGATAAAAACAACTTCATATTTACGCATTTCGAGGATATCTCCTTTCCCTGGGATTGCCCCTGCGCCGGTGGTGGCTGGCTGTCACAGCACCGGTCAGAGGCGGAAAGTTGTGCGGGCTTTATTGAACCCGGAACTTAACGGGCGAAGTTTAACATAAGAAAGCGAAATTGGGTAGATGAGGTCAGTCCCCTTTACGAGGAACATATCCCCCCTCCACCCACTCACCTCCCCCATTCCCGAACTCTTTTTTCCAGATCGGCACGATCTCCTTCAACCGGTCGATCCCGTACCGGGCGGCATCGAAGACGCCGGTATCGCGGTGAGAGGCTGTGCAGGCAATCAGGACCGTCGGAGTGCCGGGGTAGAGCCGCCCGATCCGCTGGATAATGGCGATCCCTTCGACGGCATCCCAGCGCGCCCGGATCTCACCGGCGACCTGCTTCATTTTCTCCTCCGCCATCGGGACGTAAGCTTCGTACTCGAGATATTCCGTCACGCCCGGCAGCCCGGCCCGGTCGGTCTCGCCGCGCACCATCCCGGTGAAGATCGCCGCCGCGCCGGTGGTCGGCAGGGTGATCCGGGCGAGCAGGTCGTCCAGGTCCAGGACGTCTTCGGTGACCGTGCAGATGAGGGGGAACTCGCCGGCGCTCATCAGCCTCCGCTGACCGGGGGGAAGATGGCGATCTCGGCGCCTGCGGGAATGATGTCGGTGTCGAAAGCGAATTCCTTGTTGACCGCGACGATGGCGGTGTCGAGCGTTGGGGCAGCGGACGGATAGCGCTCAGTGAGCAGGGATTTGAGACCGCTGACCGTCAGGCCGTCGGGGATGGCCAAGTCGGTCGTGTTCGTCCCGACCCGATCGCGCAAGGTCGCAAAGAAGAGCAGTTTAATTGTGTTCAATTGTCATCCATATAAATCCCACCGGCGCCGCCGCGTTTTTCGACCAGGCGGATATTCCCGATCCGCATCGATTTTTCGACCGCCTTGGCCATGTCGTAGACGGTCAGCGCGGCAATCGAAACGGCGGTCAGGGCTTCCATTTCGACGCCCGTTTTCCCCGAAGTTCTTACCCGCGCCGTGATCTGAAGCCCGGGCAGGTCGTCGTCGAAGCCGATCGATACCGAGATATGGTCGATTGGGAGCGGGTGACAGAGCGGGATCAGGTCGTGCGTCCGCTTGGCCGCCATCACCCCGGCCAGTTCAGCCGTCGCCACCAAATCGCCTTTTTTGAGATCCCCCGCCCGGATCAACGCCAGCGTTTCGGGCTGCATCACCACCTCCCCGCGCGCGACGGCGTAGCGCTCGGTTGCGGCTTTGTCCCCGACGTCGACCATCCGGGCGCGGCCTTCGGCGTCGAGGTGGGATAGATCTGTCTTTGCCATGCCCCAATTATAATTACAGAATGACACTTCTAAAAAAATGGCGCGAAGGCCTGGCGAAAACCTCCAAACGAACTTTCGGACAGATCGCCAATATTCTCGGCGCGACCGAAATCACCGACGAGACCTGGGACGAGCTGGAAGCCCAGCTGATCCAGGCCGACCTGGGGCTCGAGACAACGGATGCGATCCTGGACGCCCTCGAAGCCCGCGTCGACCGGGAAGGTCTGACGCGGGCCGACGAGCTGCGCGCCGGGCTGCGCGAGGAACTGCGTGCGCTGCTCGAGCAGCCTCCGGCGCTGGTCTTCCACGAGAAACCAACGATCATCCTGCTGGTCGGGGTGAACGGATCCGGGAAAACGACCAGCGCGGCCAAGCTCGGCTGGCGGCTGCGCGGGGACGGGAAACGCGTCCTGCTGGCCGCCGCCGACACCTTTCGCGCGGCGGCAACGGAACAGCTCCGGACCTGGGCCGATCGCCTGGATCTCCCGGTGATCTCCGGGCAGCCCAACGCCGATCCGGGCGCCGTCACATTCGATGCGATCAAGGCGGCTCAATCCAGGGAGATGGATTTCGTACTGGTGGACACCGCCGGACGGCTGCACACCCGTTTTAACCTGATGGAAGAGCTCAAGAAAGTCCACCGGGTGGCTGGGAAAGCCCAGGAGGGCGCCCCGCACGCGGTCTGGCTCGTGATGGACGCCACCACGGGTCAGAACGCGCTGCAGCAGGCAAAAGCCTTCAAGGAGGCCGTCCAGGTGACCGGCGTGATCCTGGCCAAATTGGACTCATCGGCGCGCGGCGGGATGGCTTTTGCGATCCGGCGCGAGCTGGGTCTACCGATCCTGTTCGCCGGGCTGGGTGAAAAACCGGAGGACCTGGAACCGTTCGACCCGGACGCATTCCTGGACGGGGTGCTGGCGGAATTTGGTTAAAGATCAGGGCTGTGAACCAGCATCTTGAAGAACGGTGATCGGTAAATAAAGTTTGTGGCCGGCCTCCGTCGCGACGGCGATGTTCTCCCCGGATGCAAAAGTGTCCAGCAGCAGCCAGGCGGCTGCAAAGGCGCCGTTTTCCCCGGAATCGATGTGTGCGGCGTCCCGCGCATCAAAAACGATCACCGCCATTTCGCCCAGGACCCGGACGCCGTCCGGATCGATCCGGATCGCCGTTCCGCGCTCGATCCCAAAGCCGATCAAGTCCGGGTGTGCGGCGAGATGGCTGACCAGCCGGCCGTACAGGTAGTCGTAGAGAACGCGCGGCTCGAAGATCGTCCCCGGCAGCAAACCCAGACCCGGGGCGATCGGGACATGGCCCGCGAGGAAGCTGTCGCTGGCTTCGATTTCGACATCCGTCGGCGGCGGGGCCGCGCTCATCCAGGACCCGGCCGCTGCGGCAGCGGCGTTGTCGAGCAGGACGGGGGCGCCGTCATGCCAGCGATCGAGCAGGACCTGGCCGATTCCGGAGTCTTTGAGGGTCTGGACCTGGTTTGCCAGGACGTCCTGCCGCCCGCCGACCATGAAGACGGCCCCGGCAGAAGACAGCAAGGCGGCGATCGTTTCCGGATCGGCGGCGCCGGTCAGCGCCACGCTTTGAACGTCCGCGACCCCCAGCTGGACCAGGCGACCGGCCCAGGTATTGGCCGCATGGTTGGCAGCGCTGCCGTTTGGATAACCTGCAGCGAACACGACCGTGACACCGCCGGCGGCCTGGGCCGCCTGGGCAAATTCGGCGGTAACCGGGCCGAGCGGCGTGACCGACAGGTCCCCGGCCAGGTACAGCGGTCCGGCCCCGGGAGCCGCCGCGGTCAGGACGCGATCCCGGCCGGCGATGTCGGGCGCTGCGAAGGCGGTCCCATCAAAGACGGGCTGCCTGCCGTTCAGATCGTAGCCGAAGCCTCCGGGCGGCAGCAGATGCAGGCCGACGTCGCGGATCGACAGGACCTGGCCCGGACCAAAATACTCCGCCGTGTCCGCAGCCCCGTAGGTTTCCTGGTCCACGATCAGCACCAGGTAAGCGCCGACCGTCTCCGTCACCAGGTCAGCGTTCTCGATCCGGACCCCGGTGCCCCAATCAACGCCGATCCCGATATGCGAGCCCGGCAGGCGTTGGGTTGCCTGGAGCAGGCGGGGGATCCGCCCGCGCTCCAGCACGTGCTGATCGACGACGGCATTTTCCAATCCGAAAATCAGGCCGCGCCCGTCGGTCTCCGGCGGCCCATACCAGAGGTCGATCGCCCCGAAGCTCAACGCGTGCCAGGCGAAGTTATTCCCCGTGTACCCCGCGATCATATTTCGGGACTGGACGGCCGCTCCGGCGCTTGTCCCGCCGATCGGGACGCCGTTGTTGTACAAACCCGCCAGGGCGCTTTCAAGCAAGGTGTTGGCTGTGACCTGCATCGCAATCGTCTGATCGCCGCCCAGGATGAAGAGCCCGTCCGTGGCGCCGGTCAGCTGGTCCACCAGGGTGGGGTTGTCCGCGTCGTTCCGCACCTGGATGTCGACCACCTGGGCTTCACAGGTCGCCTGTGGACCCACAACCGTTTGGCAGGCAGCCTCGATCTCCCCGGCCCGGGTCTGGGCCAGCGCCAGGTTCTGTGCGCGCTCGCTGCCGGAAATACCAAAGGGATTGGAGGCATATGTGATCGGCAGCACACGGATCGTCACAAGGCTGTCCGTGTCCCGGGCAAGCGCGCGGAGCGAAAAATAAGCCAGTGTGTCTTCCTGGTACGAAGCGCCGATCGGGACCAGGACGGACGGCGCTCCGGCCCGTGCCACAGGCGACGGTCCTAACTGCAGGTGAAGCGCCAGGATGGCGACCACAGCTCCGGAAAAAACCAAAACTTTACTCATTGAAATCTCCGTCCGTGATCCGGTAGACCTCGCCGGCCAGGTCCAGTACATATAACTCGCCGGCCTCATCCATCCCCAAAGAGACGACGGCCAGCCCGGTTTCGAGCAGCGGGGCGATCATCCAGACCCCGTCCTCGTCCCGGCGGGCGGCACGGATCAACCCGGTGCAGAAATCGCTGAAAAAATACATCCCCGCCCACTCCGGGTGGGCGCGGCCGCGGTAGACGTACCCCCCCGTGATGGAACAGCCGTCCTCCCCATGACGGTATGCATAAACCGGCTCAACCAGGCCGGAACGATCGCACCCCGACGGCGGCGAAAAGCAGACCGGCCCCTCGGTGATATTCCAACCGAAATTCAACCCGCCGTTCCCGGGCTCCGCGACGAAATTGAGGTCCTCCCAGGTCTCCTGCCCGACGTCTCCAAGATAGAACTCCCCTGTGGGCGGGTCGAAGGTGAACCGCCAGGGATTGCGTAGTCCGAGCGCCCAGATCTCGGGGCGGTAGCCATCCCGTTCCAGGAAGGGGTTGTCTGGCGGGATCGCATAGGTCGCCTGGCCACGGACGTCCAGCCGGAGGATCTTCCCGAGCAGCTCGGCCGGGTCCTGGGCACGTTTTCTCAAGTCGTTCCCCGGCCCGCCGTCCCCGAGGGCGATGTAGAGGTACCCGTCCGGTCCGAACAGGAGCTGGCCTGCGTTGTGATTGTTGGCGGGCTGCTCTACGAACAGGATATCCTGCCGGGAAACCGGGTCGGCCGAACCAGGGTCGGCGGTGACGCGGTAGCGGGCGCCGATCGTGTCGTCCTCCGTCTCGGTATTGGTGAAATTCAGGTAAAACTCCCCGTTCTCGGCGTACTCCGGATCGAAGGCTAACCCCAGCAGACCTTGCTCGATCGATGCGCTGTCCACCAGAGCGGTCAGGTCGATAAAAGGCTCGCGCAGCAGGTTGCCGTCTTCGACGATCAGGATCTGCCCGGCCCGGGTCGTGATAAAAAGTCGCCCGCTCCCATCGCCGGCGTGGGTCATCGACGTGATCATCGTCCCGGCGTCGACAAAGGGCTCGAGCGCGATCACCGGGGGGAACTCCGGTTCAACGATTCCAGACGGCGTTGCAACGTCCGGGTTTGCGCAACTTTGAACAAAGAAAATAACCGCTGCCAGCCAGGCCGCTGCGATGCATATCCTTGTATCCGCCATCTCGGCATTTTACTCCGACTTCTACCTTCTTCTTGTTGTATAATGACCGGTCACGGAGGCGAAACACCTTGAACGAACTTACAGAACACCTGGAAGACGCCCGCGTACGCATCCTCAATCTCTGGAGGCGTCTTTGACGTCGACCGGCGCGTAGCAGAGTTCCTGGAACTCCAAAGAAAATCTGAGGACCCCGATTTCTGGTCTGACCCGGCAAAAGCCCAGACTGTCATGAAGCGTCTCTCCGAGTTGAGAGAAGACGTTACCAGCTGGCAGAACCTGCGGGTGCGGGTGGATGATACGCTCGAGCTCACCGAACTCGGCGAGGAGAACCTGCATGCTGAACTCGCCGCGGAGACCGAACGGATCCAGAAAGAGGTCGACCGCCGCGAGTTCCAGGCCATGCTGTCCGGGCCGTACGACCGCGG
>DATKDL010000164.1:0-30198 GCA_035512695.1 Anaerolineales bacterium
TTTGTTATCGGTGAAGCGGCGGACTGGGCAACGCTGTCAGCCAATGCGCCCCGATCTCGCGCCAATATGCTGATCGTGGACTGGGATTTGGTCCCCTACGATCCGGTCAGAGCGCTCGCGGGCTTGCGAGCAACGTTCCCGCAGCCGATCGTCATCGTCCTGACCAGTCGTGACCATTCCGGCCTGCAGGCCGAACGATCGTCAGGCGCCGATTCCTTTATCAGCAAAGCGGAAACGCCGGATCGGGTGGCAGCCGTACTGCGAGCTGCTGCGGCGCGTGTTCTTGCTTGACCACTCCCCCGAACGGCGGAGATCAAGACACCCCTGCCGGCGGATGTAATCGGTGAAAGATTGACATATGATGATTGCAGAGTCATACAACCCCAAAGGAGCACCAAAATGGAAAATCGAATAGAGGATTACATGGAACATGGCTACTACCGGACCAGCAACGCAAAAGGCTTCATCGCCGGTCTGCTGATTGGAAGCGCAGCCGGTGCTGCGACAATGCTCTTGATGGCTCCCCAATCCGGAAAGGACACCAGGGCCCAGATCAAGGATAAAAGCATTGAATTGAAGGACCAGACCGTCAAAGCGGTCGAAGACACCGTCACCCAGGTCCGCACGCAGGTTGGTAAAGCCGCGGCGAGCGTCCAAAACGCAGCGGAATCGCTTCCGGAGAACGCCAAGAAACTCGCGAACGAGCAGAAGGAACGTTGGGCCCCGGTTGCAAAAGCCGGAAAGAACGCTATCCAGGGTTAGTACCCGGTTTATATAAACCACAGGAGATAATAAAATGTCAGATAATCCAATTCACCCGGAAATCGCTGTGGATCGTCACGAAGAAACGGTCACCACGCAGCAGCCGGGCTTCAGTGCAGTCGAACGGACCACCCGCGATTTTGCCTCAGAACGGCGGCAAAGCGCGAACCAGATGGTTCGGATCGTTTGGGCAGGTCTGGCATTGCTGGAGATTCTTCTGGGGTTGCGCGTCCTGTTGATTCTGATGGGCGCCAACATGGAGAACGGTTTCGCAAGGTTCATCCAGGCCGTAACCTTCATTCCCACCGCTCCATTCTCGAGCCTGACCCCTGCCTGGACAGCCGGTGGTTCGTCACTTGAAGTCTCCACGCTGATTGCAATGGCCATCTACTGGCTGGCAGCCTGGCTTATCGTACGTGCCATCCCGATCATGATGGACAGGCAGAGCAAAGGCACCGTCACCCGCACTACGTCAGAGCGTCCCCGTGATGCGTCCGGCACGGACAGGACAATCGAAACCACCCGCAGAGGGTAGAAAGACCGGGCGCCTCCCCCAATTCAAGCCGCTCTCCCGTAAATATACGGAGAGCGGCTTTTTTATTGGAAACCTTCACCCATCACGATCCGCACAGCGTGCGGCCGACCGTCATCCACCAGGGGGATCGACGCGCCCGATCCAACCTCTCCATCGATAATGACCTCCCGGATGCCCCGAGAGACCTGATCGGGGTTCTCCACCCGGATGCGATATTCAGTCGTTCCAAAACGGTAGTCCAGCTCGAAGCCGGGCCACCGGCGGGGGATACAGGGATCGATTTTAAGTGCGCTGCCCGTGCGAACGACCCCCAGGATCCATCTAAGCCCAAGACCGTACATCCAACCTGCTGAACCAGTATACCACGTCCAACCGCCGCTGCCTTCGTGGGGAGCCTGGCTGTAGATGTCTGCCGCGATGACGTACGGTTCGACCTGGTATCGGGCGACCTTCTCGGGTGTATCGGCGTGATGGATAGGGTTCAACATTCGGAAGAGGGTTTCCGCGCGGTCTCCCTGGCCCAGTTCCGCCATGGCGGCGACCGCCCAGATCGCCGCATGCGTATACTGTCCGCCATTTTCACGCACCCCGGGTGGGTAAGCTTTGATATAGCCGGGATCTCGCTCCGTCCGGTCGAAAGGTGGGGTGAACAGCAGGATGATCCGCTCCGCCTCGTCGACGAGCAGCCTGTCGACGGATTGCATCGCCTGGGACGCCCGGGCCGGGTCTGCCGCTCCCGAGAGGACCCCCCACGACTGAGCGATCGAATCGATCCGGCATTCGTCGTTTTCATGCGATCCCAGCTTTGAGCCGTCGTCATAGAAGGCCCGCAGGTACCAATCACCGTCCCACGCGTGGGTCTCAAGCGCCGTGGACAGCACGGCAGCCCGCTCGAGAAACGGCGCGGGGTCTTCCGCCTTCAGCACGGCCAGGGAAGCAAAACGCTCCAGCGCGGCATGCAGGAACCAGCCCAGCCAGATGCTCTCGCCGTGCCCGCCGATGCCGACCCGGTTCATACCGTCATTCCAGTCGCCGGCGGCCATGAGCGGCAAACCGTGAGATCCCGACGTCGCCCCTTTCTCGATCGCCCGGCGGCAGTGCTCGTAGAGCGAATGACCTTCCGCCGAGGTTTCGAAAAGGGTGAAGCGTTCCTCCTCACCCGGTTTCAACGCTTCGGCTCGTAAAAACGGGATTTGCTCATCCAGAATGGCTGCATCGCCGGTGGCGGACACGTATTCGGCGGTGACGTAGGGCAGCCAGAGTAAATCGTCGCTGAAGCGCGTGCGGACCCCTCGCCCGGAGGGCGGGATCCACCAGTGCAGCACATCACCGAGTTCGAATTGGCGGCGGGCGGCGTTCAGGATTTGCCGACGGGCGAGATCAGGTTGGCTGTGGAAAAGAGCGAGGACGTCCTGAAGCTGATCCCGGAAGCCGAAAGCCCCGCTGGACTGGTACAGGGCTGTGCGACCCCAAAGACGGCAAGCCACCGCCTGGTAAAGCAACCAGCGGTTCAGCATGATATCCATGCTCGGCTCGGGCGTCCTGATGGTTGCCGACCCAAGAATCTCGTCCCACATGGACCCGACCTCCTGCCAACTCGCCTCAACCCGCCCTTCAACCTGAAAAGCACCGATCAAGTCCAGGCTTTCCTCCCGGCCGGCTCCTTCACCGATCAGGAAAAAGATTTCATCCGACTGCCCGGGGGCGAGGTCCACGTGCAGCTGAATCGCGGCGCATGGATCTAGGCCGGCATTGACCTTGCTGGCCAGCCCAATCCGCTCCAGGGCAGCCGGGGCATGCAGGCTGCCATTGCGCCCGAGAAATTCCGTCCGGTCGGCGGTGACGCCATGCGGTTCTTTGCCGGCCGCGAGGAAAGCCACCCGAGCGCCAAAATCCGCATTAAGCGGATTTTGGGCCAGCAAAGCGTGTGTGCCGTGAATGAATTCCGGCAGGATATAGGCCTGGCTCGCCTGGCGAGAATTCCCCAGCACCCATTCGATATAGTAGGTTGCGGTGATCCGCCGATGCCGATCGGACCGGTTTTCGAGACGAAGTTGGGCGATCTTGACCGGCGCATCGGCGGCGGCGAACAGACGCAGGTGCAGATCCAGCCCATGGGATCGGCTCTCGAAGATCGAATACCCGGCGCCATGCCGAATCAGACAGGCCGTCTCGCCGCCGGCCGGCAATGGCGTGGGGGTCCAGACCCGGCCGGTTTCCTCATCACGCAGATAGAGCACTTCACCCGGCTGGTCGCTGACCGGATCATTCCGCCAGGGAGACAGCCGGTTCTCTCCGCTGTTCTCAGCCCAGGTGCAGCCGGACCCCGCTTCGGAAACCAAAAACCCGAACTGTGGGTTCGCGATGACGTTGATCCAGGGATGCGGCGTGTGCTGTCCGGGCTGGAGATAGATGAGGTATTCTTTCCCATCCGGGCTGAAACCGCCCAGACCGTTGTCCATCAGCAGCTCGGTGGGCCGCTCCAGGGGCTCGCCGGCATACATGTCCTGCGTAAAAGGAAGGGAGGGGTTGAATTTTGGCAGGCGGTTTGTTTGCCGTGCCAGGCGGGCGGTGTGTTCAGCCAGGGTCCCCTGCTCGTCGTCCAGGATGACCCCGGCCACCGTTTCCAGGAGAACCAGCTCCGCTTCCTGGAGCTGGTCTGTCAGCAGCAGGAAAATACCGTCGGGTTGGTTCAGCCAGCTTTCGCCGCCCAGGCGCACGATCTGACGTTTAATGGCGTTGTTCTGATCGAGGGCATAGCCGCTGGCCTCCTCGTTCAAGATGACCAGGTTGATCTTGACATTCCGTTTGCGCCAGTAGGCGTACGCCTGCAGGGCTTCGAGCAGGAGGCCCGAATCGTTTTTGCGTATGCGCAGCAGCAGGATCGGCAGATCGCCGGATATGCCGAAGCCCCACAGGTCGGATTGCCCCCTTGCGTTCCTTGCAATCCGGTGTGGGGCGGCCCGCAGCCACTCACTCGGGTAAATCAAGGCGGATAACACCCCCTGGATATGCTCCACATTGAAGGCGTTCAGCCCCATTTCAAGCAGCTCTCGCTCTGCCTGTGCGCGCACTTCGGCGAAAGCTCCGTGGATAGATTGTTTAGACCTGTATCGAGAAAGCTTTTCCAATGCTTCGGCGCGCGATCCGGCTGCCAGCGTCAGGAAGGTGACACTGGTCTTCCCATGCGCTTTCAGGTTGATTTCCTGGGCCAACGCAAAGATCGGATCGAGGGTATTGCCGGTCGTCGCAGATAAACGCTTCGCTTCGTTTTCCAGCGCGGCAGGCCGGCGCGGGGTCCGGCCGCGCCCTAAAAAACGGGCACGATCACTTTCGTGTTCGCCGGAAACCCGGGTCCCCGCTTCGTTGACCAATGCATGGATCAGAACGACCGGCTTTTCTTCCGGTGAGCGGGAACGGCGATCAAAAAATAGCGCGTTCTCTTCGGGGAGATATTCGCTTTTGATGAACAACTTGTTGAAAGCCGGATGACGCTGGTCGGCGATCTGTCCGGCCAGGACGACTTCGCCGTAGCTCGTCACTTTTATCTTGCGCGGCCGGTCGCTGTCGTTCAGGATATTCACCCGCCGGATCTCGACCCCGTCCAGGCTGACGGTGATCTCCGTTCGCAGAGAGATATCGTGGTCTCGCCGCCGGAATTCCACCTGGTGCGGGGAGAAGAACGCTTCCTGTTGGTCCGGCGCAGATCCAACCGGCCGGCAGGCGGCCGTCCAGAAGACACCCGGCGGCAGCTCGGTATCCTGGAGATAAATCCAGGTCCCGGAATCATCCAGCGTGGTGTCTGCCTGCCAGCGGGTCAGGGCGAAATCTCCCCACTGGCTGTATCCGCCTCCGGTGTTTGTGATCAGCAGGCGGTAATCCAACTGCGAAAGGAAATGGACCAGTGGAACCGGACTGTCAACCGGGACGCGCCAGGCCGCGCTCCTGACGGGACGCGCAACAACAGGAGGCAGATCGATGATTTCATCCGTGTGGGGGTATTCAAGATGTACACCCTGTGGGATCTTCTCCTGGAGCAGCAGTTCGATGCTCTGAATGCGCTGGTTGGCGTGGAAGCGCCTGACCATAACGTCATCCAGAAGGGCGTTGGCGGCGGCGAGCAAAATCATCCCTTGATGATGCGCCATATACGATTTCACTATGGCATTTTCCTGACCATCCGGCAGACGCGTGCGGGTGTAGTCCAAGGCTTCATACAGGCCGAAACGCCCCAGCATGTCCAGGTTCTCGAGGCGCCTCAGATTGCCGAGCGTTTCTTGCCGTCTCAGCGATAACGCGAGCAAGGAAGCATAGGGGGCGACCACCAGGTTGTCCGGCAGATCACGCTTGTATGAAAGATCCGGTAAACCAAAGGCGTGGTATTGGTAATTCTGGCCGGCGTCGAACGCATAGTATCCCGATTCGGATACGCCCCATGGAATATTTTTTTCGCGCCCGTAAGCAATCTGCGCATCGATCGCTGCCAGGCAGCTGTCAAACAGGAAGGTGCCCTCGTAATGACGCATCATCAAGGTCGGCATGAGGTATTCAAACATGGTTCCGCTCCATGAGAGCAGCACCAGTTTCCCATCCACCTTTGTCACCGGTCGTCCAAGGTGCTGCCAGTGGCTCAAGGGGACGTCGCCCCTGGCAATGGCGATCAGGCTGGCGATGCGTGCCTCGGAAGCGAGCAGATCGTAATAACTGCCGTCCAGCTTTTCCGTGGCGACGTTGTAGCCGATGTGGAACACCCGGCGGCGGTTGTCGAACAGGAACCGGAAGTCCATGCTGTTGACGGCTGCATTTGCCTCTGCTGCCAGGTCTTTATAACCAACCAGCAGCGTGGTGACGGCCGTGCTGGCTGAGGCCAGGGAGACCTCCAGCCTCCGGCACCAATCCTGCAGCCGGCTGTCAGGTATTTGCGCTCGGCACCTGATCAAGGCGACCCGGATCCGATCGTAGACCTCCGTCGCCTCCCCCAAAACCGGCAGTTCAGAGGGCAAGCTGGCCTGATAAGCACGCCAGGGATTCACCGTTTCCGGATCGGCCGCGCACGCGGTCTCCACAACGCCATCATCCGGACCGGCAAGCCAGGGTGCGAGCAGCCCGATATCGCGCAGCAGGCTGTTCACATGCTGCTGAACCGCATCGAGGTAGTGCCGCAGCCCCCCCAGGGGTTCCGGATCGAGGTCCGGATGGGCCTCCACCCAATCCATCAACAGGTTGGAGAACGGTTTCCAACCTTCACCGGAGAGCCAGGCCAGCTCGTCCAGCCAGTTTTCAGGGTGATCCTGGACATCGACCAGCCGGTCGCAAACCGCATCCAATTCAAGCGCAATCGGTTTGCCGGACGGTTCGAAGCCATCGAGCTCCAGGATCATTTGCTTCAGAATATCCAGGATGGTAAAAAGGCCCTGCCAGCGCTGCCGATCGATCAAAGGCGCTCCGGCCAGGCTCTGCAGTCCCTGCTGGAGCACGACGAGGCAGGCCCCCAGGTTGCCGCTGTCCACGGTGGAGACATAGCGGGGTGGCAGTGCGGCCAGCGTCTGCGTGTCCAACCAATTCAGCACGTGACCGCGGTAATGCTCGAGCTTCGCCATGGTATTGAAGGCGGAGCGCAGACGGACCTCCATATCCAACAACCCGACATAGCCCAGGTCGTGCGCTGCGAGGGTGGCGAGCAGGTACAGACCGATGTTTGTAGGCGTGGTGTAGTGTGCCACCGAACCGCGCGGCGATTCCTGGAAATGGTCGGGGGGCAGCCATTGTTCGTTTGGTCCTACAAACTGCTCGAAAAATGACCAGGTGCGCCGGGCCAGGCGCCGGACTTCCCGGCTGTCCGGACCGGATAGCGGTGCGGCGCGGCGTGTGAGGGGACGGCTGATCCAATACGCCGCCTGTGGGGCAAACAGCCAGGCGATCAGCAGGGGAGCGGCGACTGCCAGCCCGCCGGGGCGGATCGCGGCGACCGCCGCCGCCAGGGCGCCGGCGATCACCAAAGACCCCGACATTTCCAACCAGGTCCCGCCCCGGTCCGTCAGCCTGAAAGCCCGGGCGGCGTGGGCTGCAGAGGTCCACTGCAGCAGCTTCTTTTGCGAGATGAGGCGAGCCAGGGTGGTCCGGATCGCGCCGAGCGTGAGCAGGGCTTCGTGAGGCAGGAAAAGGAGGTTGAGCAACCAGCGCGCAAGCGGAATCCGGATCCGCTCGAACCGTCCGGCGCGGTCGCGCGGACCAGGGTTTCGTCCCAGGACCTGAAAAGCCTGCACCAGGATGGGCCAGCCCGTCGGTAACAGCGCAAAGGCCGTCCACACAAGCGGGGAACCGGGTAAGAACAGCCAGGCGGCTGCCAGAAATGCGAGCATGGAAGGCGGCAACAAACTCCGCCGCAGGTTATCGAAAACTTTCCAGCGACTGATCACGGACAGGCGATTGGGCGAAAGCCCCGACTGGGTTCGGACGATCGGATACAACCAGGGCAGCAGCTGCCAATCACCGCGGATCCAGCGACGCAGTCTGCGGGTGTAGTCCAGGTACAGGGCGGGATATTCTTCGTACAGAACGATATCCGTCACCAGCGCGGCGCGTCCGTAAATCCCCTCAAATAAATCGTGGCTGAGCAGCGTGTTTTCACGCACCTGGCCGACCAGGCTGCGCTCGAAAGCTGCCACATCGTAGATTCCCTTGCCTACGTAACTGCCCTCTCCAAAGAGATCCTGGTAAACATCCGATACTGCCAGCGTGTACAGGTCGTAGCCGGCATCGCCCGCAAAAATGCGGGCAAATCGGGAGCGATTGGCGCTGGTTGGCTTGATCGCCACGCGGGGTTGCAAAACAGTGTAGCCGGCCGCCACGGTGCGCCCGTCGGCCGAAAACTCGGCGCGATTGAGCGGGTGCGCCAGGGTCCCCACGAGACGAGAGGCGCTGCGGTGCGGGAGCGCGGTATCCGCATCCAGGGTGATGACGTATCGAATATTGGGCAGGATGGCCAGGTTCCCGACCTGGGTCGTGTAGGTCGTCTCACCGGCGCCCAGCAGCAGCCGGTTGAATTCGGCCAGCTTGCCGCGTTTACGCTCCCAACCCATCCAAATCGATTCCGACGGGTTCCATTCCCGCCGGCGGTGGAAGAGAAAAAAGGGTGCGGCCTGGTTGTATTTCCGATTGAGGTTTTCGACGCCTGACTTTGCCATGGAGAGCAAATTCTCGTCCTCAACCATCGTCCGCGTGGGCGCATCGGTGAAATCGGTCAACAGCGCAAAGCCAAGCTCCGGATCGGTGTTTGACAGGTAACACATTTCGAGGTTGTGGAGCAGGGAGTCAAGTTCTTCCACATTGGCCAAAAGGGTTGGGATAACGACCATCGTCCGGTTTCCCGGGGGGATCCCTTCAGAAAAATCCATGCGCGGCAGCTTTCGGGGGGTAACACGGTGCGTGATGCGCCAGTGAACGACGCTGATGGCCGCCTCTGAGGCCAGCACGAGACCGAGCAGGCCTGCCAGGGCTGCCATTGCCGGAGAGCCGCCGGAAGAAATCGCATAGGTAACCAACGCGAGAATGATCAGCAGTGTGACCAGGCCAATGCTTCCCAGGTACGTGGCCGTCGGCCGCGCCAAAAACCAGCCGCGCAGCCGGACCTGGCGGCCCGGCTTGAAGCCCAACCTCGCCTCGAGAAGCGGACGACCTTCATCGACCAGGTAATAACCGATGTGATTCCGGCGCACGCTGCGGTTGGTTTCGGACGCACTTTGCGCCGCAAGGCATATTTCCAGGGCAGTCCTCGCGACCGCCTCTTCGCTGTGATCGGAATGCCGGGCCAGTTCTTCGACGACCGTCCTGTAGTGGTTCCTCGTGTCAAAATCCATGCTCGCATAGATTTCCGCCGGATCGTCCCGTAGAATCCGGTCAACCAGGCTGGATTGCTCAAAGAAATCCTGCCAGTCCGTGGTCGAGAGCAGGCGCAATCCGAGAAAACTTTCGGCGACGATCGTATTCTTGGACCGGCGTTCACTTCCCAACGGCGGAGAGGTCGACATGAAGGACGGACGCTCCGGGGTATCCGGCGCAGGGACCCCGGTAATGGCGGCGGCAGCCGAAGTCAGCTGCTCCAGGATCGCGATCCGCAGCATGGTCGGAAACGCCCAAAGCTCACCGATCGTCAGGGGCGTGACTTCCTGGTAAGCCTGTAACAAGGCAGTTGTTTGGTCAAGGTCGAGCTGGCTTGTACAGTATCCGACCCAGGCGCCGGCCAATCCGAAAACCCGCGGAACCGGATGGTGCCCGGCATGCCTCAGTTTTGGGAGTTGGTCGAAAAAGTCCCTGGGGAGATCTACTTCGATCTGGTGGAGAGTCTGCTCGATGACGTAAAAGTTGTCGAGCATCCATTCCCCGGCGTGTAAGAACGCCGCATTCCTGCCGATTTCTTCTTTGAAGACGGAATACGCCGCTCGCAATGCGTCTTCCCAGCGGCGAAGGGGCAGCATCCGGCCTGTTTTTTGATCGGTACGGTCATCCAGAATCGAAAGACGGGCGATCCGGTGCGCAAATTTCTCCAGCGGTTCCCTGGGGTTGTGGGCTGTTTGTGTGGGGGCGCCCTTTTCGCCGCCCGCTGAGTCGTCCGGCAGCATGTATTATGCCGCTCGTTCTCTTACGCCTGCCGTGACCGGGGTGAATCGAGTGAGGAGATCGTGCTGCTCATTGTTGGGTCGGTCCTGCACGATCAGCAGCGGGACCTTCCCATACAGGATGGCGTTGTTGACCACGCTGCCGTACGGCCATTCGTGATTCCCCGAATATCCATGTGCGCTCAGGACCACCAGGTCCATGTTTTCCTTATCCACGAGTCCGTGGAGTTCAGCCGGAGCACTGCTGCCCGTGAGCAGGTGGGTCTCGACAGAGACGCCACCGAGCGGCGAGCTCGAACGGATTTGGTCCAGGTATCGGGTGGATTCTTCCCGGTTGCGCGCCACGATGCGCCTGGACAGCTGCACGTCTTCATTTTCCGGCGGCATCTGACGCGCCATTTCCGGTGAGGTGACGACGAGCGCAATATGGATCTGGGAGTCGTGGAAGCGGGCAAGATGGGCGATCGCAGGCAGCACATTTTCCGCACGCCGGGAACCGTCCAACGGGACCAGGATGCGCCGGTAGGCCCTTTCGGTGAGCCTGCCGAAGTCAGGTTGGTGCGCCCGCACGATCAAGATCGAGGTTGGTGCGCTCAGGATGATCTTATGCGCGACGCTGCTGACTCCCCATTGGTTCACCCCGCTGCTTCCATGGCTGCTCAAAACGATCAGCCCCGCAGTTCGGCTATACGCAAAATCAATGACCGCTTGGGCCGCCGGTCCCTCCAGGATCACCGTCTCGGTCCGGACGAGGGTGCTGCGCAGGCGTGTTTCGATGCCCTTCAAATATGCATCCGTTTCGGATTTGCGGATCTGCCAGCTGAGGAGATCGAGCAATTGGGGCGAGGCGTGCTGTTCATGCTGATCGTGCACGTGAAACAGAACGGTCTCGGCCGCAAAAGCGCGAGCCATGGCGCCTGCGTGCGAAAGGACACCTTCCGCGAGCAGAGAGCCGTCCAATGGTACGAGAATCGGATCGAACATGGTTAATCCTTAATACCTCACCCTCCCCCGTTTGTCGGATGAATCGATGCGGTTAGAAAAAACGGGTGCGAGTGGGGGCCTTGCCCTCGCTTGCACCCGTTTTTTCCAACCGCCTCAGCGACGAGCTCAGTCGCTTGACAATGTCCCATTGTCAAGATCGTTTCTTTTATTAGACCATCATAGGATGTTTTCGTCGTCCGCTCATCCACCGGCCGGGGAGTTTTCGTCTCCACCAGTTGGGGGATATTCAAAGTGGGCGATGATGACGGTTAACCACGCGCCGACCGCTCTCCTCGTTTTCGTCCGGACCGCCTAAAGCTCCGCTTCGGTCTTATCCGGGCTCAGCGGCTTCGGCATGTCCCCGGTGACGTAATGGGCCAGCTGATCGATCACGAAGGACTGCTCCGCGATTAACTCTTTGACCACGTCGCCGATCGAGATCACGCCGGCGATGCGGTCGTCCTCGTCGACGACGGGCAGGTGGCGGATGAACTTGCCCGTCATCAGGACCAGGCAGCGTTCGATGTCGTCGTGCAGCCCGACACCGATCACCCGGGAAGTCATCACCTCCCGGACGCGGGTCTCGCGTTCGCTCCGGCCCTCCAGGACGACTTTCCGCGCGTAATCTCGCTCGGAGAAGATCCCGGCAATCTCGCCCCCGGACATGACCATCGCGGCGCCGATGTTTTTCTCCGCCATGAAGCGCAGCGCTTCGAATACGGTCGTTTCCGGGTCGATAGACCAGACCTGCCGGCCCTTTCGATCGAGGATCTGTTTGACTTTTACGGTTGCGTACATAGGGGGGTTCCCTCCGCTGCCAGCTTGCCGTAGACTCCTGATTATCATACCAGACCTTCAATCCACCTCCCCCCGCCGGTTATAATGCGCGTATGCCATCCTCCGGCGACGAGATCGTCGCCATCCTGGACACTCTGCAGGACCCCTATTTCGAAGCCGTTCCCTCCGGGACGATCACCCTCGTCAACCGTGCCTTCTGCGAGGCGCTGGCCTACCCCTCGAAGGAGGACGTGGTCGGCCGGAACTTCCGCCATTTCACGGCGCGGGAAGACGTGCGCACGATTTTCGAGCACTTCAAGACGCTTTACCGGACCGGGCAGCCGATCCCCCCGTTCGAGTTCCATTATCTTCGCCGGGGCGGGGAAATCCAAGTTGCGGAGATCGTTGTCTCGCCGATCCTCGAAAACGGCGAGGTGACCGGCGCGCGCGGAATACTACGAGATATCTCGGAGCGCATCCGGGCAGAGCGGATCCTAAAACAAGCCAAGGAGGCCGCCGAGCACCACGCCGTCGAACTCGCGGCGATCAACCGCGTCGCCGCAACCGTCAGCCGATCGCTCAACCTGGACGAAGTGCTGCAGTCGGTCTGCGTCGAGCTGACGCGGGTCTTCCCGATCCGCAACGCCGGGATCGGACTGCTCAACGCCGCCCGGACCGGTTTGCAGGTCGTCGCCTTTCACTCCGCGGACCCGGGCGAAACGAGCGCGCTGGGGATGACCCTGCCCCTGGAAGGCAGCGCGGCCTCGCAGGAGGTGCTCGCCGAGAAGCGCACCGTCGTCGTCCAGGACGCACAGCTTGACGCCCGCATGCGCGGGATGGCGGAGATCACCCGCGAGCGGGGAACCAAGGCGATCATGATCGTCCCGCTGCTGGCGCGCGGCGAGGCGATTGGGACGATCGGAATGCCGGCCCGGGACCCGGATTACGTTTTTAGAGAGAAGGAGATCGAACTGGCGGAGACGCTCGCCAGCCAGATCGCCGCGGCGGTTGACAACGCCCGCCTCCACGGGCTGACCGAATCGGCCCTGGACGTGGCGGAGCGCGATCTCGAGATCGGGCGGCAGATCCAGGCGGGGTTTTTCCCGGAGGCGCTGCCCGAGATCCCCGGCTGGGAGCTCGGCGCCCGCTTCGACGCCGCCCGGCAGGTGGCCGGGGATTTCTATGACGCCTTCCGGTTCAAGGATTCGAACCTGACTGCCCTGATCGTCGCCGACGTCTGCGACAAGGGAGTCGGCGCGGCGCTGTTCATGGTGCTGCTCCGAAGCCTGCTGCGGGCTTTCAGCGCGGGCCGGGTCGATCCGGAAAACGTGCGCACGCTGCTCCTGGAGATCGTCCTGAACACCAACAACTTCATCGCCGAGTACCACGGCCGGTCGAACATGTTTGCGACCCTGTTCTTCGGCGTTCTGGACCCGGATCAGGCCATCCTGCACTACGTGAACGGCGGGCACGAGCCGCCGGTCGTCACGGACGCCACCGGCGCGATCCGCCGCCGGCTGATGCCGACCGGCCCGGCTGTGGGCCTTTTCCCGGACCTCGATTTCGGTGTGGAAGCCGTCGAGTTCGAACCGGGGGATTTGCTGGTCGGCTTCACGGACGGGGTTACGGACGCCAAAAACCCGGCCGGGGAAATGTTCTCCGAAGAGCGCCTGCTGGACCGCCTGGCTGCCCCATCGACCTCGGTCTTCAGCGTGCTGTTCGACCTGGCGGCGGAGCTCAAGCGCCACATCGGCGACCGCAGCCAGTTCGACGACATCACCCTGGTCGCCCTGCGGCGCAAACCGGAAGGCGAGCCGGAACGGCACTCGATCCGGCGACCGGCGGCGATGGAAGCGCTCGCCGACCTGATGGGTTTCGCCGAGGGGGCCGCCCGCCGCGCCGGGCTGGATGATGAGGACGTGTTCGCCTTCAAACTGGTCACGGAGGAGGTCTGCGCCAACATCATCCAGCACGGCTTCGCCGGCGCCGCCCCCGGGTTGATCGTCCTTGCCTTCGAGGTCGACCAGGCGGCGGCCCGGCTGACGATCCGCGACGACGGGATGCATTTCGCACCCGAGCAGGCGGCCCGGCCGGACCTGGAAGCCGGCTGGGAAGCGCGGCCGATCGGCGGGCTGGGGTTGTTCCTGGTGGAGGAATTGATGGACCGCCTGGCGTACACCCGGACCGAGGATGATTTCAACCAATTTGAATTAATAAAAGATCGCTGAACTCGGAGCGCCCGAACCGGTCCCACCGGTTCAAGCTCCCGGGTTCACCGTCTTCCTTTTAGAGGAGATGATGATGCAGATCAATCACAAAAACACCGGCGATGTGACCGTGCTGGAGATCGTCGGCAGCGTCGATGCGCTCACGGCCCCGCAGATCACGACATACATCCAGGGGCTGGTGGAGGCGGGGAGCCTGAAGCTGATCGCGGATTTCGGCGGGGTCGATTACACCAGCAGCGCCGGGCTGCGGGTCCTGCTGGGGGCGGTCAAGGAGACCCGCGCCGGCGGCGGCGATTTCCGGCTCGCCGCCGTCCGTCCGGAAGTACTGAAGGTGCTCACGCTGAGCGGGTTCACCAATATCCTGAAGCTGTACGACGATGCGGAGACGGCGGTTGAGAGTTTTTCGTGACACGCCGTCACATGCGGCTTTGAACGAACGGATTTGAAATGATCATGGAAAAGCGAATTACGTTGGTCATCGGCTCCGGCGGGATCAAGTGCGCCGCGGCGATCGGGCTGTGGCAGGCCCTGCAGGAGGCGGAGATCCCGGTCGGCGAGGTGGTGGGCTGCAGCGGAGGCAGCATCTACGGCGCGTTGATCGCCAACGGGACGAGCGCAGACGACATGGCCGCCTGGTCCGAGCGCCTGTGGACGAGGCACGTCATGCAAGGGTACATCGAGAACCTGAAAGCCAGCAAGGATGGGTCGCTGCGTTTCAACGAGCGCAGCGGGCTGGTGGACGATACGGTGATGAACGCCAACCTGGAGGCCGTGTTCGGCGACCTGGCCTTCGACGACCTGGGCATCCCGCTCAAGATCGTGGCGACCGATCTGCTCAGCGGGGAAAAGGTCATCCTATCGCAGGGGCGGGTGTTCGAGGCGATCCGGGCCAGCATCGCGATCCCGATCATCTTCCCGCCCTGGGAGGTCGACGGCCGGCTGCTGATCGACGGCGCCGCCTCGGATCCCCTCCCGGTCGACGTCGCGATCCAGGACGGCGCGGACGTGATCATCGCGATGGGCTTCCCGCTCGATTACCGGTCCCGCTTCCGCTCGATGACGGCGGTCCAGGAGCAGCTCAACAACATCTACATAAACAATATCCTGAACGCCACCTTCGCCTTCCACAACCTGGCCCACCACGCCGACATCTTCCCCGTCATCCCCGAATTCGACGGGACGCTGTCCATGTTCGACGTGGAGAAGATCCCGCTGGCGATCGCACGCGGGAAGGAGGCGGCGCAGGAGCATCTGCCGTATATCCGGAGGGCTTTGGCAGCGTAGGGGCGACGGCTTTCAGGGAGACGGTCGGTGCGCAGGGGCATCCGTCACCGGATCCTGATCTCATCCGGGTTGAGCTGCAGTTGGACGTTATCCCCGTAACGGATCCCCTCGATGTACGGCGCCAGGATCTCGAGCGTCTCGGGAGACTGAAAATGCCGGATCTTGGTTTCCGGATGCGGGGTATAGATCAGGGCGTTATACCGCCGGCCGTCGAAGATCAGCCCGCAGCGGGAAAAGGAGAAATCCTCCGGGGGGATCTCGGGGGTCCAGGCGACCTCCCGGAAGGTGAATTCAGGACGGACCAGGACGAAGGTCCTGGGTGCGATGGAGATATTGAGCGTCCCGGGGTAGAAATCCGCCAGGTCCAGACCCAGTTCCTTGAAAAAAGGCGTTTGCATTTCGATCGTCCCGTGCGGGAACGGGCTGTCTTCTGCCTGTCCGGAGGCGACGCCGTGGCCGCGTTCGACGATGCCGGGGAGGGTGACGCGATCCACAGGAGTCATGGGCTGGATCCTACCACGACCCCGGTAGGGGGAAATGATATCCGGACCGCCTCCCCGGGCGCAACCGATTCGGTCGAAAGCACCCGGTCGACGCGGGTCTCGAGCCGCTCGATCGTCGGGGCATGCGGGACGCCGTTGTAGCTGCCCTCGCAGGTCGAAACCAGGGCGGTCCGCTCGCGGCCGTCCGGGTTTTTCATGGGCAGGACGGCTTCCAGGGTCTCGTCCGGCGGGGTCGCGTTGTGGCTGCCGTGGTGGCCGACCTTGAGGAAGTGGACCGGCTCGAGCAGCCCGGCGGCGGCCATCAGGCTCCAGCTTTTCAGCTCGGCGTCCCCGGCGAAAAGCAGCCGGTTGCCGCGCCACTCGAGCGTGAAGACGACGCTGGAATTGTTCGCCGCCCGGTCGATCGCCAGCACGCCTTCGGCGGCTCCGCCGGTCCAGCGCTCGAACAGCCGGTTGAAAGCCTCCGGATCGACGCCCTCCGGGGGCACCGGCACAGGCGCGACCCGCGCGTCTCCCGCCGGGGGCGGCGGGCGGAGGCGGCCGTAGTAGGCGGCGGTGTCCTCCTCCGGAGCGAGCAGCCTGAGCTTCGCCTCGTGGAACGGGTGGTGGACGCCGCGGCGCAGGACCGTCTCCCGGTGGACGTAGCGGACGGCCTTTTTCCCCAGGCCGCGCAGGTAGTCGACGCAGTCGCCGGTGCGGCGGGGGTTGTTGTTGAGCATCAGGGTCTGCAGCCAGGGGGTGCTGCGCCCGGGATCGGCCGCCAGGCGGCGCTCGAGCGCCAGGTAAGCCGCCTCCAGCGCCAGCTTTTTGCGGCGGGCCTCGGGATGCTGGTCGTAGTAGCCCGGCTCGGCGGAGGCCGTCAGCCAGGCGTAGTCGACGTCGAGTTCGAGACCCTGGGCGGCGGCGTAGGGCAGACCCTGGACGTGGTCGAGGTGCTCGTGGGTCATGACGTACAGATCGAGCGGGCGCCCGTCCAGCCGTTTTCGGATATCCTCGATGACGGGGACGAAGACGTCATCGGTGCCGCCGGAACCCTGGAGCACGTTGCCCACGTCGATCAGGATATTGCGCGGGGTCTCGGCGCCGGTCCGCGGGTCGCGGTCCGGGAAGGTGACCAGGACGGCGTCCCCGAACAGGACGTTGTAGGCGCGGACCTCCAGGGCGCTCATTCGAACCCCCGCGCCAGGTGCAGGGTCTTCCCCCCGCCGGCCGCCTGCGCGACCCCGTCCGCCAGTTTCAGGATGACGACGTCCTCAAGCGGCTGCCCATCCGGACCGATGGCGTCGGCTTCCAGGCGCAGCCGGCCCTCCCCCGCCCAGCGGCGCAGCAGCGCGGCACGGCCGGAGCCGCCGTTCCCGCTCGTCATGAGCGTTGAAAGGATCTTCCCGCCGGCGTTGACGACGAGCGTCGTCCCGCGGACGGCGGCCCAGGTTTTTGGGAGACCCAGGCCGGGGTCGATCGTTTCGGTCTCGGTCCAGCGGAAGCGGAAGATGAATTCCTCCTCCCGCTTGGCGCCCGGGTTGGAGCGGAGCGAGCGATGGGCCGTGACCGGGTCGAGGGCCTCAAAATCGGCTCCGCCCGGAATGCCGAGGGCGGCGCGGTGTTTTTCGGCGAACTCCCGCAGCGCGGCCGGACCGGTGAGCAGGGCGTCGATCAGCGGCCGGTCGAGGCCGAGATCGGGCGGAGCGGGCTGGGCGAGATCGGCATGGCTGCCGGCGATGCCGCGGCGGACGAACGCATCCGCCAGGGCGCGCTGTTCAAGCTGCGGCCGGGCGTACGTGGCGGCCGCGGCGGCGTGGAAGGCCCGGCCGTAGTCCAGGAAGTTCGCCTCGCCGGGCGGGAGGTAATCCAGGGCGCGGAAGACGATCCGGGCGACCCGGCGGGCGGCTGGGCAGAAGACGGCCTGGAGCCCGGAGAGGAAGTCGCCCTTGCGCTCGGTCTTCCGCATCCGCATCTCGAACACGGTGTAGACGGCGCCGGAGAGGACCTGCGAGAGGGCGTGCGGGTCGGCCGGATCGGTGCGGTTGGGCCGGCCGAAGTCGTCGGTGGTATCGTCGGCCGGATCCAGGGTGCGGTCGTTTTTCAGACGCCGCAGGAAACTGGCGCCCTGGACATGGCGGGCGCCCTCAGCCAGGCGGGCGTCGGTCCCGAACTCCTCGGCCAGTCGGGAGAGGGCTTCGAATGGATCGACGGTGGTGCTGGAGATGGCGTCGAGCGAGAAGACGATCATCTCATTGACCAGGGTTTGGCTGATGGCGGCCAGGTCGGCCAGGGCTTCGTGCAGGGCCAGGGATTGGGGGTCGGTTGCGTGGTATAGGTCGGGCGCCAGGCCGTCCAGGATCGCGTGGGCGGTCTCGTGGACGATGATGTCGTGCGAGAGGGCGGTGTAGACGGTGAACCCCCCGGCGCCGAGGTGGTGGAAGAACTGCAGGCTGCCGGTCCCCCGGTCGTAAAAGGCGTTCCTCATCTCACCGGCGCGCGGGACGATCAGGAGCTGCTCGGACGGGAAAGCCCAACGGACCGGGCGGCCCAGGATCTCGGCGCCCTCGAAGAAGTGCAGGGTCTTGAGGACGGTGGCAAAGGGGTTGAGACGGAGGAAATCGTCATTCTCGAAATCATCGACGGCGGAATCGGCGTCGAGTTGGACGCCGCCCAGGTCGTAAGCGGAGACGGTCTTTCCGATCGCCTGCGGCCGGAAGCGGGTCGGGGGCCGAAGCGTCCGGGTGTCGGCGTCCAGGTCGACGACGGCGAGGCGCGGGTGGACGGGGCCGTCCCGGAACAGGCCATCATCAGTGGCGGAGAAGGTCTGGATCGGTGTGGCGAGCAGGATGTCGCCGCCGTCGCGCAGGTATTGGCGGTCCTGGATGAGGTGGGGGAGGTGGAGGCGGGGCATCGGAGGGGCGAATGGGCGAATGGGCGAATAGGCGATCATTATAATGGATCGGGTTCGCGAAATTCCGGTGAAAAGGGGGGTTGCAGGGGCGGGCTGAGCCCGCCCCTGCAATCCCCCTTTTCACCGTTTATTTTTATAATGGAGGGGAATGATAAAAGACCGTGGTGTGCGCCGGGGGTGGAGGATGCGGGGCCGCGCTGTTTTGGCGGTGGGGACGACGGCGCTGGGGGAGCTGTGGCCGGCCGGGCACGAGATCGAGAGCTTGACATCGGTACAACCATACGGCTGACCTTCCTGGCCCTGGGATCGCGGGGCGACGTTCAACCGTACGTCGCCCTGGGGAGCGCGCTCGCCGGGTGCGGGTACCGGGTGCGGATCGCCACTTTCGAGTCCTTCCGTGAAATGGTTGCGCGCCGGGGGCTGGATTTCCACCCGGTGCCCGGGGACGCGCAGGCGGTGTTCCAGGTCACCGCGCAGGCGCTCCCGGCCGGCACCCGCAACCCGTTCCGCATGATGCGGGCGATCATGCGCGGCTACGGGGCGCTGGTGGACGATTACATCCGGGCGTTCTCTTCGGAAGACCTGTTCGACAGCGATGCGATCCTGAACCAGCTCCCGGGCGGCCTGTTCGGGGGTGACCTGGCCGAGCGGCTGGGCATCCCCTATTTGACGCTGTCCGTCATCCCGCTGGTCCCGACGCGGGCGTTTCCGCTGCCCTTGCTGGCGTCTCGCTCATTGGGCGGGCCGCTCAATTTGCTGTCCTATGCTTTTGCCGAGCGGATGCTGTGGGTCATTTTCCGCCCCCGGATCCGGGAGTTCCGGCGCATACTGGGCCTGGGGGACCCGCCGCGCCGGTTCCCGCGGCCGGGCGGACCCATCGTCAACGGCTTTTCGACCCACGTCGTTCCCCCACCGCCGGACTGGCCCGGGGACGTCCACGTGACCGGATACTGGACGCTCCCGGAACCGGATTGGGAGCCGCCGGGGGCGCTCGTGCGCTTTATCGAGGCCGGGGACCCGCCGGTGTTCCTGGGTTTCGGCAGCATGATCCCGCCCGACCCGGGCGGGTTGATGGAGACCCTGCTGGAGGCGGTCCAGATGGCGGAGGTGCGGGCCGTGATCGGGAGAGGCTGGGCCGGTTTCGGGAAGAGCTCGCTGCCGGATAACGTCTTCGCCGTCGATTATGCGCCGTATGATTGGCTGTTCCCGCGCATGGCCGCCGTCGTCCACCACGGGGGTTCCGGGACGACCGGGCTGGCGCTGCAGGGTGGGGTCCCGAGCATGGTGGTGAGCTTTGCGGCGGACCAGGATTACTGGGGCGAACGGACCCGGGCGCTGGGTTGCGGTCCGGCCCCGATCTCGATCCGGCGGCTGACCGCCGGGCGGCTGGCGGAGGCGCTGGAGCGGCTGGTGACCGAGCCGGCGCTCCGGGAGCGGGCGCAGGCGCTGGGGGGGAGGCTGCGGGAGGAGGATGGGTTGGGGAGCGGCGTGCGGGTGGTGCGGGGGTATTTGGATACGATCGGGTAGTGAGCGGGGAACCGCTTTACGATACGCGATCGATCGGATAATGTAAAGCAACCCTCGGTAGGGGCGGCCCTTGTGACCGCCCGGTCGACCAACCCCCGGTTCGCACCCGGTGAAAGCCGGGACGCGGGGGCCCCGCGCACCTGGCGGCCACAAGGGCCGCCCCTACAATTGCCTTGCGATGGCAGGACGGCGTCCGTACGTGAACCTCTCGGGGCAGGCGAAAATCACCCCCCCAAATACGCCCGCTTCACCTCCGGGTTCTCCAGCAGCTCCCCCGCCGGGCCTTCCAGGACCACCGACCCGGTCTCCAGCACGTAGCCGCGGCCGGCGAACTGGAGCGCCAGGCGGGCGTTCTGCTCGACCAGCAGGATCGTCGTCCCCTCGGCGTTGATCTCCTTGAGGGCGGCAAAGACGTCCATCATCAGCAGCGGCGCCAGCCCCATCGACGGCTCGTCGAGCAGCATCATCCGGCGGGCGCTCATCATCGCCCGGCCGACGGCCAGCATCTGCTGCTCCCCACCGCTCAGCGTGCCGGACTTCTGGCCGACCCGCTCCCTCAACCTGGGGAACAGGGCGAACACCCGCTCCCGGTCGCGCTCGACGGCCGCGGCATCGCGGCGGGCGAAGGCGGCCAGGACCAGGTTCTCCAGCACGGTCAGGTTGGCGAACAGCCGGCGGCCCTCGGGCACGTGCGAGATCCCCAACTCGCTGACGACCTTCTCCGGCGGATAATCGAGCAGGTCCGCACCGCCGAAAGTCATCCGCGACCCGGGACCGACCGCGACCAGGCGCGAGATCGCCCGCAGGGTCGTGCTTTTCCCGGCCCCGTTGGCGCCGATGATGCAGACGATCTCCCCTTCGTCAACCGAGAACGACAGCCCGTGCAGCGCCTTGATCTGCCCGTACGAGACGTGCAGGTTTTCCACCGCAAGCAGAGTCATGTCTCGACCTCTTTTCCCAGGTAGGCCTCGATGACGGCCGGGTCGTCCCGGATCTCCTCCGGGGTGCCTTCGGCGATCAGGGTCCCGAAGTTGACGGTCTGGATGCGCTCGCACAGCTCCATGACGAACCTCATCCGATGCTCGATCAGGACGATGGCCAGGCCGAACTCCCGGTGCACCCGCCGGACGATCTCCATCATCTGTTTAAGCTCCTCCGGGTTCATCCCGGCGGTCGGTTCGTCGAGGAACAGGACTTTCGGTTCGGTGGCGAGGGCGCGGGCCAGCTCGACCCGGCGCTGGGCGCCGTACGGCAAACTGGTGACCATCTGGTCCGCCAGGTGGGCGACGCCGACGCGTTCGAGCAGGTCCATCGCCAGCTCGGTTGCTGCGGATTCCTCCCGGATGCGTTTTGGCGTCCCAAAGAACGCGCCGGCCAATCCGTAGGTGAACTTCGCAAAACGGGCCATTTTGACGTGGTCGAGGACGCTCAGATAGCGCCACAACCGCAGGTTCTGGAAGGTCCGCCCCAAACCGCGCTCGGCGATCCGGTTGGGTTCGAGCCCGGTGATTTCCTCGCCCTCGAGCAGGATCCGGCCCTCGGTCGGTTTGTAGACCCCGGTGATCAGGTTGAAGATCGTCGTCTTCCCGGCGCCGTTGGGCCCGATCAGCCCGCGGATCTGCCCCGGCTCAACGGCGAGATGATAGTCGTTGACGGCGCGCAGCCCGCCAAAAAAATGGGTCATCCCGACGACTTCAAGCAGCGGCATTGATCTTTCCTTTCTGAGCTGAAAATTTGAGCATCCATGCGGGGCTCCGCCCCGCATGGATGCTCAAATTTTCCTCTCATCGGAGACGCGCCCCTTCGGCAAAAACAATTCCTCCACCTTGAATTCCGTAAAAGCAATCAGCCCGGTGGGCCGGTAGATCATGATCAGGATCAGGATGATGGGGATGATGATCCACTTGTAGATATCCAATGGGCGCAGACCCTCGCCGATCAGGGTCAGCCCCACCGCCCCGACGATCGAGCCGGTGACCGAGTTCAGCCCGCCGAAATAGACCATCGCCAGCACCTCGGCCAGCTTGCGGATGCCGAAGGTGTCCGGGTTGATAAAGCGCAGGACGTGGGCGAACAGCCCACCGGCGACGCCGGCCCAGAAGGCGGCGAACAGGAAGGCCGTCATCTTCGTTTTGCGGGTGTCGACGGTCATGACGCTGGCGGCCAGTTCACCGTCCCGGACTGCGTTGAGGGCTTTCCCGATCGTCGAACGGACGAAGTTGTTGATGATCCAGACGGCCAGGACGGTCCAGATGAAGACGACGGTCAGGCTGGCGTAGTTCGGCTGGTTCGACATGCCGCGAGCGCCGCCGAGCACCTCCAGGTTCTCGAAAAGGCTTTTGACGACGAACATAAAGGCCAGCGAGATGATCGCCAGGTAATCCCCGCGGGTTCGGAAGGAGGGGACGGCCACGATCAAGGCCCCCAACGCCGAGACCAGGCCGCCCAGGACCAGGGCGACCGGAAACAGGAAGGGCCCCAGGGCCGGCGGGAGCAGGGCCTCTCCAAAGGCGTTATCGGAGACGAAGAAAACGAGCGTGAAGACCGAAGCGACGTAGGCCCCGATCGCCATGAACCCGGGATGCGAGCAGGAGAACTCCCCCATGTAGCCGTTGACGACGTTCAGACTCAAAGTCAGGATGATGGCGATCATCGCCAGCCGCGCCACGATCACCCGGTAGTCGCTGAGGTCGCACCAGAGCAGGACGATGACATACAGCAGCGCCACGTGGACCAGCGCGGGGACGGCCAGGGGGAACGACATCAATCTCGCCGCGATCCGGTTCATCAGCGGTGCGGTGTAGCGCGCGACGACCCCGACCGGCAGGAGATAGATGGCGGTCAGGTAGAGCAGCGCGCTGGGGATCAGGTGCGGATCTTCGAAGATGACGAGGACCCCGAACAGCGCCGGGATCCGCGACAGGCCCAGGAGCTGGGCGAGCGGCAGACCGGCGAGGTGTTCGAGCGCCACCGCGGCCAGGGCACCCGCCAGCCATCCAAGCAAGGGGACGGAGCGGTAGGGCCGCCAGCGCTTGGAGATGGCTGCCCGCATGCGTCCGCGGGCTCCCGGAAGCGGCATTGTGTTGGTCGTCATTGCGTAGATCGCGTAAAAAATGGATGGGCGGGGCGGGGTTGCACCCCGCCCCGCCCATCCATTTTCCGTTTATTCATAACCGCAGCTGCGCACTGTGCGGCTCGCCGAAAAAGCCGTGCGGTCGGAAGCTCAGGATGAGGATGATGATCCCGAAAGCGATCAGGTTGCGCATGGTCGATGGGAAATAGGTGGCGACGAAGATCTCGATAAACCCAAGCAGGAACCCGGCCAACCCCGCCCCGAGGATCGAACCGCGCCCACCCAGGATGGCGGCGACGAAGGCCTTCCAGCCGAACAGGATCCCCATGTTAGGGTCCAGGACCGGATAGGCGACGCCGTACAGGATCCCGGCGGCAGCCGCCAGGGCCGATCCGAGGCCAAAGGTGAGCAGGGCGATGGTGTTGGTGGAGATCCCCATCAGCGGGACGACGACGTAATCGTAGGCCATCGCCCGCATCGCCATCCCCCATTTCGTCCGGCGCACGAACAGGTGCAGGGCCAGGGTGAGCAGCAGTGAGACGCCGACGATGAGGAACTTCTTGTTGGTGATGATCACGCCTCCAAGAAGGTAGGTCTCCGTCCGGATCAGTTCCGGGAACGCCAGCCGCTCAGGTCCCAGGATCGCCAGGTTGCCGGTCTCGAGGATGATCCCGATCATCAGGCCGGTGATCGCGGCCGAGGCGCGCGGCGCATCCCGCAGCGGGCGGTAGCCGATGCGTTCGATCAGCATCCCGACGATCGCGTTGAGCGCCATCGCGATGATCAGGGTCAGGACCAGGACGAGCGCCAGGGAAACGCCGCCCGGGAGCGCAAGCGCGCCGAACACGTCCAGCGCGAGCAGCCCGGTCGCGACAAAGAAGCCGATATACGCGCCGACCATGAAGACGTCGCCGTGGGCGAAGTTGAACAGCAGCAGGACCCCGTAGACCATCGAGTATCCCACCGCGATCAGGGAATAGAAGCTGCCCCATTGGAGGGCGTTGATGACGTTCTGGAGGAAGGAGTCCATGAAAAGTCATGAAAATTGGGACGGTCGGGCGGGGCATACGCCCGCCGACCGTCCCAATTTTCGAACCACTTTTATGGGCAGACCTGCTTGTAAAAGGTAAACAGACCTTCTTCGCTGATCCGGACGATGACGGCGCATTTGACCGGGTCGCCCTCATCGTTGAAGGTCATATCCCCGGTGATCCCGGGGAACTCCTCGATGGCGGCCATGGCGTTGCGGACGCAGGCCCGGTCGACGGCGATATCGCCGGTAATGGCGCCGCAGTCTTCGATAGCCTTTTTGACGATATTCATGGCGTCCCAGGTTAGGGCGCCGACGTCATCGGGTACGTAGCCGTGTTTGGCGTTGTACTGGTCGATGAAGTCCTTGGTCGCACCGGTGGCGCCTTCAGCGGCGTAGTGCGTGCTGAAGAACAGGCCGTAGCAGGCGCTGCCGCACAGGCTCATCAGCTCGGCCGAGCCCCAGCTGTCCGAGCCGACGATCGGCCCGGTAAAGCCGAGGTCGCGGGCCTGCTGGACGATGAGGGTGACCTCGTTGTAATACTGGGGGGCGAAGATGAACTCGGCGCCGGAGTTGACGATCGTCGTCAGCTGGGCGCTGAAATCGGTGTCCCCGGTTGTGAAGCTTTCGAAGGCGACGACAGTCCCGCCGGCGTCCTCCCAGCCGGACTGGAAGAAGTCGGCCAGCCCTTTCGGGTAATCGCTGGCGATATCGTAAAGGACGCCGGCGTTGGTGAACCCGAATTCTTCACGCACGAAGTTGGCGACGACCGGACCCTGGAAGGGATCGAGGAAGGGGGTTCGGAAGACCCAGGGGCGGCCGAGGGTGGTGTCCGGGTTGGTCGACCAGGGGCTGATCATCGGGGTTTCCAGGTCGTTGGCGACTCCGCCGGCCGGGACGGCCTGCGAGGAGGCCTGCGGCCCGACGATGACGAGCACTTCATCCTGGGTGATCAGCTTGGTGTTGACCGCCGCAGCCGATTCGGGCCGGGCCTCGTTGTCTTCGATGACGAGTTCGACGGGATATTCGGTCCCGCCCACCGTGATCGTCCCGCCGTTTTCCTCCAGCCACATCTCGGCCGCAAAGCGGGTGCCTTCGCCCACCTTGGGGATCGCGCCGGTGATCTCGGCGTTGATGCCGATTTTGATGGTGGGGGTGGCGGGGGTACATGCTCCTGAGAAAAGCAAAACCAAAAGAGCGAGAGCAGAAACCTTGAACGTTTTCATGATGGAACTCCTCCTCTTTCTGATATCCGGACCGCCCCCTGGTTGTGCCTGACAGGGATCCTGCGGTGCGGCTTTGTTCGCTCATTCTAACATGAGGCGCGCGATTGCCGTATCGCCCCAAACGAGCTTTGCCTGCCCCAACTCGGTTGGACTGTATCCAACCGGATTCCTATTTGTATATGGGTGCTGATGTGGTACACTGAGGTCGAGCTAACGTTCAGGGTGCCCCCCTCACCCTGGCGTTAGCTTTTTTGATTGGAACCTCTATCCCTACGTCCCCACTACAGTCTCTTCGCTCCCCCCGGTCTGCTCCATGACGGTCCGCACGTGGGGTATCGCCAGGAACGACTCGCGCAGGCCTGCGCGCGAGGTCTGCTCGAGGATGAAATCGACCGCAGCGCGGGCCTGTTCATAATACACCGCGGCCTGCTCCTGGTTCCCATTTTCCGCCTCCAGCTCCGCCAGCTGGGCGCCGGTCCGCCAGAGCAGCATGTGCGCCTGCTGCTTGCCGGCCAGGGCGTGGGCTTCCTCGAAGGCGGCGCCGGCCTCCTCCGGCCTGCCCGCGCGGAGCAGGATCCGGCCCTTGAGCAGCAGCTTTTCCGGGATCATCACGGTGACGCCGTGATCCCGGACCCGCTCCAGAAAGGCGTCGACGATCTCCAGCGCCGCCTTCCAATCCCCTTCCGCCAGCGCCAGCTCGGCCCACGCGCCGGGCACCACGGCGGCCAGCGGGATGACATAGTTCACCTGTTCCACACCGGGGGTGATCTGCGACAGGGTTGCGCGGGCCGCTTTGAGCTCACCGAGCGAAACCTGGGCCAATGCCTGGAAGCTGCGGTACAGGTCCGGCCAGATGCGTGCATCGGAACGGATGAAATCGCTGTGCGCATGCGACAGCGCCACCGCCCGGGCAGGATCGCCCATGAGGGTATACACGACCATCGGGTACAGCTCGGCCAGCTCAACCGGCATGCGGTTCTCACGCGCCAGAATCGGCATCAGCAGGTCGAGCCGCTCGAAGAACGAGTCGATCTTCCCCTGCTGGTGGTAGACGTCGAGCAGGCCGAGCGAGCTGCCGACCAGCCCGCCCTCGTTCCCGATCGACTGGTCCATGCGTGTCGCCTCTTTATAGATTTCCTCGGCCTGGACGATCCTGCCTTCCGCACGGTAGGCCTGGCCCAGGCGCTGCATGGCGGTGGAGACCATCGGCAGGTTGCCGAGCGCCTCGAACAGCGTCTTCGCCTCGGCGGCGTAGGCGATGGCGGTCGGCATTTGGCCGCGGCCGATCAGGGACGTGGTCAGATCCATCAGGATCAGCGCCAGCAGCTCTTTGACGTCGTTCGAGGCGTCCGTTTGGGCGGCCAGTTCGCGAGCGATCTCCAGCCCCTGCGTGCCGGAGACCAGGGCGTGATCGACGTCCGCCCAGGTCGAGGCCAGCAGCAGGCCCCACTCTGCGCGCGCTTCGGTATAGCGGTCGCCGAGCCGGCGCGCCAGCGCCAGGGCTTTGTCCCCGTAAATTCGCGCGTTTTCGAGATCGAAGCGGCCAACGACGTAGGCGATCCCCTGGGCCGCGATCCCCGCCAGCCGCAGGGCATCGCTGTCGCGCGCCTCTCCGATGGCCTCCATCGCGCGGTAGGTGTCAAAGGCCTCGTCGTGCCGCAGCAGGAGCTCCAGCGTGCGGCCTGTGCGCAGGTGCAGGTGGACCAACTGCTCGTCGGTCGCTTCACCCTGGTCCGCCCACTCGAGGGCCTGTTTGTAGCCCGCGAGGGCTTCCTCGAGTGCAAAGAGCCGGAAGGCATTGTCGGCTGACAGCGTGAGATACGCCAGGGCGCGCGGCCCTTCCCGGGCCTCCAGGAAATGGTGCGCCAGCCGCGGCGCCAGCTCGGTGTGCCGGTCGGGGAACAGCGCTTCCAGCGCTTCGCCGACCCGCTGGTGGAACTCCCGACGGCGTTTGAGCAGGATGGTCCGGTATGCGATCTCCTGGGTCATCGGGTTGCGGAAGCGGTACTCGACGTCGGGGACGCGGGCGGCTTCCTGGACCATCTCCAGCCGCACCAGCCGGCCGACCTGGTCATCGATGTCTGCGAGTGAGAGTTCGTCCGGCCTGCCGATCTCGGCCAGGACGCGCTGGTAGAACGAGCGCCCGATGACCGAGGCCAGCTGGACGACGTGGCGGGTGCCTTCTTCGAGCCGGTCGATGCGCGAGGCCAGCAGCCCCTGCAGGTTGTCGGGAATTTCGATCTCGGCGCTCTCGGTGGCGGCGCGCCAGTAGCGCCGCACCTCGCCGTTCTCCGGCCGGTCTTCGGGATAAACGGCGCCTTTATCGATCAGCGTGCGGACGACCTCCTCGACGTAGAACGGGTTGCCGGCGGCGCGCTCGCGGATGCGCTCGCGCAGGCCGTCGGGGAGTTCTGCGATGGTGAGCAGCTGGTTGACCAGCTCGTCGCCTTCTTCGGGGGACAGCGGGCGGAGGTTGACTTCCGTGTAGCGGTGCGAGTAGTCGTTATCGGCGGTCTGCCGCACCCGGTACGCCGGCGCAGCCCGGTCCGGGCGGAAGGCGCAGAGCAGGACGACCGGGCCCCGCTCCACGGTCGGGAGGAGGTGCAGCAGCAGGTCGATCGAGGCCGGGTCGGCCCAGTGCAGGTCGTCCATGACGATGACGGCGGGCCGGCCGGCGAAGCGCGCCTCCCAAACCCCGGTCATCACGGCGTACAGCTCTCGCCGGAACAGTTCCCCTTCGAGTGTCGGCCGGTCTTCCGGATCGGGACGGCCAAAGAGGGCTGCGAAAACCCGGACCGCGCGGTCGGCGCCGTCCTCGGGGAGCAGGGAGACGAGGGTCTTGATCTTCTCCCAGAAGGCCTCCGGCTCCTCGCCGGCGGAGATGCCGGTCACCCGCCGGACCAGCTGCTGGAACATGGCGTAGGGGTCGCCGGACTCGTAGGAGAGCGAGGCGACCTCGTACCAGGCCGCACCGGAATCCGGCGGCAGCTTTTCTTTCAGCTCACGGATCAGCCGGCTTTTACCCAGCCCTGCGTCGCCGAGCACGCACACGATGCGGCCGACGCCGCGTTCGAGGTTGGCCAGGGCGGTTTCGAGGCGCGCCAGCTCGTCCGCGCGCCCGACCAACCCGGCCTCCAGGCCTTCGATCCCGCGCGCCCGGCCGGCGGCCTTGCGGCCCAGCACGCGGTAGGCCCGGACCGGTTCGGCTTTGCCCTTGACCTCGATCCCGCCCAGGTCTTCGAATTCAAACTGGGCGGCGACGTGCTTGTGCGTGTCGTGGGCGATGCGGACCGTGCCGGGTTCGGCGGTCTGCTCCATGCGGGCGGCCAGGTTGATGGCATCGCCCATGGCGGTGTACTCCATGCGCAGGTCGGAGCCGACGGTCCCGACTACCACCAGCCCGGTGTTGATCCCGACCCGGACGTTGATCTCGATCTCCCAGCGTTCTCGGATCCGGTCGCGGTAGGGGGCCAGGCCGTCCACGATATCGAGACCGGTCAGGACGGCGCGCTGCGGGTCGTCTTCGTGGGCGATCGGGGCGCCGAAGAAGGCCAGGATGCCGTCGCCCATCAGGCGGGCTACCGTGCCTTCGTACTTGTAGACCGGGCGGATCATGTATTCGAAGGCCCCGTTGATGATCTCGGTCCAGTCCTCCGGGTCGAGCCGGCCTGCGGCTTCGGTGGAACCTTTGACGTCGCAGAACAACATCGTGACCACGCGGCGTTCGCCGGCCGTCCCGCCGCGGGCGCGGGCGGCTTCCAGCTTGGCGCGCAGCTCGCGCGGGATGTACTGATCGAGGGTGGATTGCGGGGAGGAGGCTTCGGGGACGATGGGCGGATCGGATGGTCGGGGGGGGGCGGCGGTCGTCGCGGCGGAGGGTTCGGGGCTTTCCGCAGCGGAAGGGAGGGCTTCGCCCCAGTGGAACTGGGCTGCCGGGGTCAGCGCCAGGCCGCAGTTCCCACAAAAATCGTCGCCGGCGGCGGGTGTGCTGCCGCAGCGCGGGCAGTGGTGGCCGAGGAGCCGGCCGCAGCGGCGGCAGAAGTGGTGGGATTCCGGGTTGAGGGTCCGGCAGTGAGAGCAGATCATGGCGGGGTGCTGGGGGTAGTTTATCACGGCCGGGACGGCGGCCCCGGGAGTATAATATAGTCTGGCACGAGACCGGTACTCGTGTGCTGGCGGGGGTTTTCGGGCAATAGGTGCTTGGATGCAGTGTTGGATTGGCGGTGAAGAGGCGGAAGGAGTCTGTCGATTCTGCGGGCGGGCCGTGTGCCGCATGCATGCCCAGACGCGCGCCTTCCTATACGAGGCCTGGGAGCAAGACGGCCGGCTCCGTGGCCTCGGCATCGAGGATGCCCTCTATTGCGGCCAATGTAAGGTCAATCCGCACCCGGTCGACGTGACATTCCTGCGCCGCGGCCTGGCCCTGGCTCCTGATAGCGATGGCGCGGGCAGCTCCGATGGTTCTTCGTAGTGTCTTCGAGCCTCCCAACCTGAAGGGTCATATCGTACGCGCCGAAGGACAACTCTCCCCCGCTCCATCCACCTGGGACCGGCTGGCCCTGGCCCTCTCGCCGGTCGAATTTCGCCCGTGCCGGCTGCCTGACCTCGAAATCGCACAACATCGCACACGCGCCGGCCAGCCTTACCTGGTCCTGCGCAATCCCACCACCAACACTTATTTGAGATTAGAGCCGCGCGAGTTTGAGCTCATGGGGCGCATGGATGGCAGCCGCAACCTGGCCGCACTGGTGCTGGAAG
>DATKDL010000165.1:0-1559 GCA_035512695.1 Anaerolineales bacterium
AACACCCGCGTCAACCTGGTCCTGGCGATCGCCTGCGCCGGGCTGCTCGTCTCCCTCAGGATCTGGTTCGTAGCAAGTGCGCGTTCCCAACCGTTCCGGCAAACCGCCACGCTCGGGCTGGCCTTCGGGCTGCCGCTGCTCGCCGCCGCCGCCGGGCTGATGGCCTACAACCAGGCCCGCTTCGGCTCCCCGTTCGATTTCGGCTATGAATACCTGATCACCGGCCCGACGATCCCGGAAGACCCATCCCGCCGGACCAGCACGGACTACGTCATCCCCAACACGTTCCAATACTTGATCCGTCCTCCTGAAATTCAGGCCGAATTTCCGTATATCGTCGTCCCCTGGATCAAAAACGATATGTGGCCGAACATCTTGCGGCTGCCGCGCGACTATTTCTACACCGAACCAGTCGCCAGCCTGTTGATCACCGTGCCGCTGATCGGGTTCGGGCTGCTGGCGGCGGGGCGGAAGGGCTGGCTGTGGCTGAACGGCTTCGCTCAGCCCGACCGGATCCCCGCGGGCGATCGCGGCCTGTTGAATTGGCTGTTCGTCGTCCTGGCGGGGAACATCGCATTCACCGTCCCCGTCCTGCTGATGTTCACGCAGAACACCTACCGCTACCTGGCCGATCTGACCCCGCCGGCCGTGCTCCTGTCGGTACTCGTCTTCGCCGGTCTGCAAACTGCGCCGTCCGGTCCGGAAAGATCGTTCTGGCGGATTTGCTGGACGCTCGGCGCATTCCTGGCCCCTATCTTCGGAATCCTGATCGCCGTCACCGGGTACCAGAACGCTTTCGAGCGGTTGAACCCCGGTCTTTATAACCGGCTGGTCGCATTGTTTCCGCCCTGGTAGGGACGGGACTTGTGCCCGCCTCCACCGGTGAGGAGATGACGTTCAGGGGAATGCAAAAAATACCACGAACCGGTTCCAGGCGGTTGGATTGAAAAATTGGCGCGCAATGTTTGGTAAAATGATCGCAGCAACGTTTTAACATCAAGAACCAGTCCGAAAATTCTGAGAGACGATCATCCCGCCATGATTTGCCATACCTGCGGCTCAAAACTCGAACCCGATACCCGTTTCTGCAGCACCTGCGGAGCGGCACAGAATCCCGCAACGGATGAGACCGACCATCCGGATTTCGACCTGCGCACGATCCGGATGGAAAAACCCGAGATCAGGGTCCCGCGCTGGCGGTTTTCAAAGATGGAGGGGGTCAAGATACCGGACGGCTTTCCCCTGCAGGCCGTCACCCGGATCGGGCGCGACCCGCGCTGCGAAGTCCACCTGCCGAGCCGGAACATCTCCCGCTTCCATGCCCAGGTCGAATGGAAGGATACCGGTTTCCAGATCTCAGACCTGGGGAGCACAAACGGCACCTACGTCAACCGGCGGCTGATCAAGGAACCGACCCGCCTCAAGATCGGGAGCACGGTCCAGCTCGGCGAATACAGCTTCCTGGTCATGAAGGACTCGACCATCTGCGGGAGCTGCGGCGAGACGGTCCGGTCGGACGACCGCTACTGCCAGTACTGCGGGAATTCCCTGATCGCCCC
>DATKDL010000166.1:0-7466 GCA_035512695.1 Anaerolineales bacterium
GCGATGATCGTCTGCCGGGTCACACCGGCCTGCTCGGCCAGCTGCTGCTGGGTCATCTCGTCGTGGAAGAAGCGCAGCTCGCGGATACGGTTGCTGATCGGACTCTTGCCCATCTCAAAACCCCCGGCGGTAGATCAGCAGCCGGGAAACGTCGGCTGCGATCTGCGAGACGAGCCCGAAGAAGATCAGGAGGCTGAACATCACGATGACGATGTGCCCCTTCTTCTCCCCCGACTCGGCGTAGCGGTGGGCTTCGGCGGTTTGCTCGAACGGGAACACCCGGTCGATGACCGGCCGGAGCTCGCCCGCCGCGACCATGCCGGCCAACCGGCCCAGGTTTCCCTCGCTGTGGCTCGCCGACCAGGTGAAGACCTTCACGCGGCCGGACCGCTCCGCCCACCGCCGACCCCGACGATGCGCCGGCTTCGGGTTTCCGACCAGGAAGCGCCCACCGGTCTCGAGCGAACGGACCACCCCGGAAAACGGAGCTGCACCGATCACGTCGAAGACGATATCGTAGCGCTCCGCGCGGCGGGTGAAATCCTCACGGGTGAAATCAATCACCCGGTCGGCCCCGATGCGGCGCAGCATCTCCAGCTTCGGTGTGCTGTCCACGGCGGTCACCTGCGCGCCGGCGTTCTTCGCCAGTTGGACGGCATAGGTGCCGATGCAGCCCCCGGCGCCGTTGATCAGGATCCGCTCGCCGGCGCGGACCTCCGCCCGCTGCAGGAACTCCAGCGCCTCGACCGCACCGACCGGGATCGTGGCGGCCTGTTCGTAGGACACCCCGTCCGGCTTGACCGCCAAAGCGCCCCTTGCCGGCATACAGGCATACTCGGCGTACCCGCCGAGCCGGATGCCGGGGGTCCCGAAGACAGGGTCACCCGGTTTGAAGCGGGTGACGCTCCCCCCGACCGATTCGACCTCCCCGGCCAGCTCCTGCCCCAGGATCGTCATTCGCCGCGGCCGGTCGATCCCGACATAGCCCCGGAACAGGATCCGGAACATCGGAGAGATCTTCAGCCCGCGCAGCTCCGCATCCCCTGCGCTGACCGTCGTCGCCCGGACGCGGATCAGGACCTCGCCGTCCCTCGGGACGGGTTTTTCGACCTCCCGCAGCACCAGCACATCGGGACCACCGTAAGCCGTCCACACGATTGCTTTCATCGGCATCTCCGTACCGATCCGAACATTCTGGGATTGGCGATTTTGGGGGCGGCTGCGGCGTAGCCACAGCCGCCCCCAAAATCGCCGCCCAAATTTTCGGATGGGTTCTTATTCTTATACGATTGACCGCGTCCATCGTAGCACATAATTAGACTTGACGGTCTAGACCAACTGGTCTACAATCCTTTCCATGTCCTTCGATAAATCCTTCGAACACGACCGGAAGCTCTTCCACGCCGCGATCGATGAATTCGCAGCGGCCGGCTACGAGCAGGCCTCCCTCAACGCCATCCTCAAAAACGCAGGGATGAGCAAGGGCCAGTTCTATTATCACTTCAAGGGCAAACAGGACCTGTACTTCGCCCTGATCGCCGCCCTGATCGAACGAAAACGGGCCTTTATGGAGCGCACGATCCCCTCCGAAGGTGACGACGGCAGTTTCTTCGAGATCCTCGAAACCCAGTTGCGGCACGGTCTCGCCTTCGCGACGCAGCATCCCGAGATCCAGGCCTTCTCTGAAAGTTTTTTAAAGGAAAAAGGGAGCCCGATCTTCGAAGCCGCGCTGGAACGCTTTAATTTCCGTGAAGACGCCGCCCTCGACCGCCTCGTCGCCGCCGCATGGGAGAACGGCGAGTTCCGGGAGGACCTGCCGTTCGAATTCGTCCGCAAAACGATCGGCTATCTCTTCAACCACGTGACCGATTTCACCGAGCTAAGGGGCCTGTCAAACGCCGATAAGAGCCTGCGGCAGCTGCTCATCTTTATGAAACATGGGCTGTCCCGCTGACGCCCTCCGGAGGAAAACCCCATGGACCTGCCGATCGGCTACCAGGCCTTCCACAATCAAAAATTCTTCAACTACCAGATGAACCGCCTGCACGCCCTCGGTTTCGCCCGGGCGGAGGACATCCGCCGGGCGGCCGCCGGGATCCGGACCCGGGTGGATTACGTCCGCTGCTTCGAGGGGGAAGCGGACGCGGCCGTCCGGGAAGGTCGGTCGAAGAACGCCGCCGCCTACCTGCGCGCGGCCGAGTTCTTTGCGCCGCACGGCTCGCCGCAGAAGGACGAGCTCTACTTCCGCTTCCGCGAGACCTTTTACGAAGCATTCTCGGATGAAGGCATCCTGCGCTGCGAGGTCCCGTACGCCGGGAGCTACCTCCCCGCCCAGGAGCTCCGCCCGCCGGACGGGGCGCCGGCGCGTGGCACGGTCCTCTTCTTCGGCGGGTTCGACTCCCTGATCGAGGAATTCTTCGTGATCTGGAAATATTTCGCCCGGGCCGGCTTCCGGGTGATCGCCTTCGAGGGCCCGGGGCAGGGCGGCGTGATCCGGATGTACGGGCACCGCTTCGACCACGATTGGGAGAAACCGGTTGGGGCGATCCTGGACCATTTCGAGGTGGACTCGGCGGCCCTGGTCGGGATCTCGATGGGCGGCTATTGGGCGGTCCGGGCGGCGGCTTACGAGCCCCGGATCCAGCAGGTCGTCTCATGGCCGCCGGTCTACGACTGGCTCGAGCAGATCCCCGGTTGGACCCAGGCCCTCGTCCGGGGGATGCTCAAAACGGAAGGCTTTATGAACTGGACCATCCGGCTGCGGATGCGGCTGTTCCCGATCCTCGACCACGCCATGAACCAGGCCATGTATATGGCCGGCGGCGAAACGCCGATGGACGGGGTGCGCTGGCTGCTGGGGATGAATCGGGAGCACCTCTCGAGCGGAAAGGTGACCCAGGACGTCCTACTCCTGGGCGGCGAAGCGGACAGCTTCCAACCGGTCCGGCTGCTCCACAAACAAGCCGCCGCGCTCGCCAACGCCCGCTCGGTCACGACCCAAATCTTCACCCGGGCCGAGCACGCCCACATGCACTGCCAGATGGGGAACCTGGACCTGGCGCTCGGCGCGATCACGGATTGGCTGAACCCGACCGCAACTTGACAGGTTATCCGTGTGCATCCCGCATCTGTTCCAGCTGGCGCTCGATGGCCATTCGGAAAAACCGGGAGATCAGCCACAGGAACGGGCGGGAGACGGCGCTGCGCGGGAACATCTCAAACCGCCGGATCACGCCGGTCCTATTTGAATTCCCTGCCGAATAAAAACGATCCGCAATCCGTTTACAGGTTGAAGGTATTCAAAATGGACAACTCGTGATCATTTCGGAAACGGTCGCCGAAGCAGCGCTGATCGAACAGGCCCAAAACGGCGACCGCCACGCATATGGTGAGCTCGTCCGCCGCCACCATGCGGGCGTCATCCGGGTCGTCTACCGGATGTGCGGCGACCCGGCGCTGGCGGAGGACGCGGCCCAGGATGCCTTCATCCGGGCCTGGCTGCGCCTTTCCAGCTTCCGGCCCGGCACTTCTCTGCGGAACTGGCTGTACCGGATCGCCGTCAACGCCGCGCTGGATGCATTGCGCCGGGACCGGAAAACGGCGGACCTGGAGGTCGAGACTCTCTCGCTCCCGGATCCGGAGCAGGGCCCCGAGGCCGCCGTGCTGCAGCGGGAACGCGAGCACGCCGTCCGGGAGGCGATCCGGACCCTGCCGGAGGCCGCCCGCTCGGTCCTGGTGCTGCGCGAATACGGCGGTCTGTCCTACAAAGAGATCGCCGCCGCCCTGGACATCCCGCTCGGCACGGTCATGTCCCGCCTGAACTACGCCCGCAGCCGGTTGAAAGAACGTTTACACCCGAATTTCACGGAGAGGGAAGATGACTGACCACATCACCCAATGGCTGGAAGCCTATCACGACGGCGAGCTGCGCGGCGCCCGCCGGCGCAGGGTCGAAGATCACCTGGCCGTCTGCGCCCCCTGCCGGGCCGAGCTGGAGGAGATCCGGAGCCTGTCCGGGCTGCTGGCTGCAGCTTTTCCGGAAGAAGAATTCCTGACCGCGGACCGGTTTGCCGCAAACCTCGCCCTCAGCCTCCCAAGACGACCCGCGGGGCCTGAGCCCCGCCGGGGTTTCCGGATTGCCTGGTGGCTGGCACCGGCCGGTCTGCTGGCGGCCCTGGTCTTTGTCGATATCACGTTTTCGATCGGTACGGCGATCGCCTTCGCCGCCGACACCGGTCTGTTCGGCGGGTCCCTGGAATGGCTTCAAGGGGCGCCGCCTCAAATGAACTGGTTTGCCTCGGCAGTACGCCTGTTCGGAGACCGGCTGGGCACACCCGGCGTGGGGGCGTTGGCGTTCCTGAACGACCTCAACGTCCTCATCACACAGATGGCGCGTCCCCTGATGCTTCAAGCCCTCCTGGCGTTCGCCTACCTGGGCTGGCTGCTGGTCTGGTGGTTGAATTCCTGGGAGGAATTGAAGAATTGAAGATCGATGTGGGGTGAAGCCCCGCATCGATCCTCAATTCTTCCTCCCCCACATAACAAGGAGTGTTCACATGTTTGACATCAAAAAAATCCTCTCCCGCTCGTGGCATATTCTGTGGAACTACAAGGTCCTGTGGATCTTCGGGTTCATCCTGGCGCTCGGTGCGGGGGGCGCGGACTTCGGCAACCAGAGCCGGTACAGCTTTGAAGACGGGGCGCGCGGCCCGAACGGAGAGCCGCGAGCGCCGGAGGGTTGGGAGATCGAAAGCTGGGAGGACCTGCAAGGGGATACCTTCGGCGAAAAAATGAACGACGCCTTCCGCCAGGTGCGGGCCGTCGTCGAGAACCTGCGGGAGCAGTATCCCGAGGAGTTCCGCATGGGGGTTGCGGTGGCGGTCACGGCCGTGGTCGTGGCATTTGTGTTCGGGATCCTGGTGGCCGTGCTGCGCTACGTCTCCGAAATGGCCGCCATCCGCATGGTGGACGAATATGAAGGGACTGGGGTCAAGGTGGGTTTTCGGCAGGGCTGGCGGTACGGCTGGTCTCGGGACACCTGGCGGCTTTTCTGGGTCAACTTCGTGGTCCATCTCCCGGCGCTGGTCCTGTTCGTCGTGATCGGCCTGGTCGTTTGGTGGATTTTCTCGGCCCTGATGTCCGGGGTGCAGTGGAGCATCATCAGCAGCGTCATCGCGGGCAGCGGGCTGATCTTCCTGGCCGCATTCACCACGGCGATCCTGATGGTCGTGCTCTATGTCGTGCGCGATCTCGCCTGGCGGATGATCGCCCTGGAGGGGAAAGCGGTGCGGGAGGGGCTGCGCGAGGCCTGGGCCATGCTGCGGCGGCAGTGGAAGAACGCCGGGCTGATGTGGCTGGTGATGACCGGGATCCGGATCGCCTGGAGCATCACCTTTGTCATCCTGATCATCCCGCTGCTGGTTGTTTCGGTCTTGACCGCTGTGGGCGGTCTGGCTGCCGCCCTCGTGCCCGCGCTGCTGACCGCCGGGATCGCCGGTCTGTTGGCCGCTCCCGATTACTGGCCCTGGATCTTCGCCCTGATCGTCGGTCTGCCGTTCTTCGCCGTCGTGACCTTCTCGCCGATCCTGCTGGTGAGCGGCTGGTGGCAGATCTTCCGGTCGAGCGCCTGGACGCTGACCTGGCGGGAGCTGAAGGCGATCGAGGCGATCGAGGCGGTCGGGCTGAATGGTTGATGTTTTCCTGCATATAATCGGGCTATAATGCCGGCGGGCTTTCTTCCTTTTTTGCCCGGAACAAAGCGATGCGCGTTCGAACCGGCATCAAATCCGAATGCCGACCTGGAAAACGACGTCCCCGGCAACCCGTGACACGGCTTGCCGGGGACGCGAGAGAATGAGAGACCTCACGATGCAGCTTCCCCCAGAAATCCGAGCGCTTATCGAATCCGGTAGCCCCGCGCACCTGGTCACCCTCAACGGTGACGGCAGCCCGCAGGTCACCCTGGTCTGGATCGGTCTGGAGGGGGACGAGATCGTCTCCGGGCACATACCCAGGAATAAGAAAGTACGAAATATCGAACGGGATCCCCGGGTGGTGCTCTCGCTCCAGGCGGATACGAAGAGCGCCCTGGGGCTGACCGAGTATGCCGTGCTTTACGGCCGGGCCCGGATCCAGGAGGGCGGTGCGCCGGAGCTGCTGCAGCGGCTGGCGGAGGTGTACATCGGTCCCGGTGTGAAATTCCCGCCGATGGAGAACCCGCTGCCCGGGTACGTCACGCGCATCCGGGTGGAGCGGGTCGGGGGAGTGGGGACATGGATGGACCGAAAACCTTCGAAGTCATCCTGATTTAGCGGTGGAACACTGGCAGATCGATCTACCGGATCGTGACCCCATCGAGACCCTAAGGGTTCCAAAAGATCGAGACCCTGAGGGTCCCCTAAACGCGATTTTCACCAGAGACAGGAATGTCATGGACGGAATCGAGTTCCGGTCTCATTGAGGAGAGCACGGCCGATATTCTCGGGGTTTGTGATCAGGCCCTCTGAACCGCCGTTCTCCAGAAAATCCAGGATGGCTTCCACTTTCGGACCCATGCTCCCTGCCGCGAAATGTCCCTGGGAAATGTATTCCTTTGTCTGGCGGATGTCCAACTGATCCAGCCATTCTTCCTCCGGCTGGTTGAAGTGAACGGCGACCTTTTCCACCCCCGTTGAGATTAAGAACAAATCCGCTTTCAGCTTTTGCGCCAGCAGGCTGGACGCAAAGTCCTTATCGATCACAGCTTCGACACCGACAAGGTCTCCCGATTCATCCCGAACCACCGGTATGCCGCCGCCGCCGCACGCCACTACGATATTCCCGGTATCCACCAGGGCGTGGATCGCCTCCAGGGGGATGATTTTCCGGGGCCTGGGTGAAGGCACCACGCGCCGCCAGCCTCGGCCCGCATCCTCGCGCACGATCCAGTTTTGTTCGGCTGCGATGCTTCTGGCATATTCTTCATCCATAAAAGACCCGATCGGCTTGCTCGGTGATGCGAAGGCCGGGTCCGTCGATTCCACCTCAACCATGGTCACGACAGGAACCACGCTCCTGTTCAGACCGCGGTGACCCAGCTCATTGATCAGGGCTTTCTGGAACATATAACCGATCGCGCCCTGGGTATCCGCGCCGGCATAGTCCATCGGGATCGGGGCGACCTGGCCCAGCGCAATCTCTGATCTTCTCAGGATAAAGCCGACCTGGGGCCCGTTGCCGTGCGTGATCACGACATTCCAGCCCTGGACGATCATGTCCGCGATATAGCGGCAGGTGATTCTGGCAGCTTCGTACTGGTCTGGAATGGCATTGCGGGCGTTGTCCAGAATCAGCGAATTTCCACCGACGGCGACAACGGCGGTCTTGTTTTGAATCTGCATATAGGATTCCTTTTTTAGACCCTATCCGAAAATTGGGGCGGCGATTTTGGGGCGTGCGCCGGGGTAAACGGCGCACGCCCCCAAAAT
>DATKDL010000167.1:0-27674 GCA_035512695.1 Anaerolineales bacterium
CGACCGAATCGGCCTCCTGCTCGTGGGCGTCGCCGGGCTCGTTGACCGTCATTCCCCCGCTTCCCCCGCCGACCTGCCCACTGCCTTGCTGGACGACGTGGGTCAGCTCGTGGGCGAGCAGTTCCTGGCCGCTTCCGGAACCCGGGTCGTAAGCCCCGTCGCTGAAGAAGACGTCGCTGCCGGTGGTGAACGCTTCGGCGCCGAGCTTCTGGTTGAGGTCGTCCGCCTCGGGCGAGGTGTGGACGCGGACATCGCTGAAATCCTGCCCCATGGCGGCGCCCATCGTTTCGCGAACGCCCGGGTCGAGCTCCTGACCGCCCCCGCGGCTGGCCTCGATCCGCCCGGCCGTATCCTCCTCGACTTCTGCCGGCCCGCCGCCGCTGCGCTGGATCAGCCGCTGGACGGCGCGGTTCCCGACCTGCTGCTGCAGGTCAGCAAGGGGGTTTTCGGGCGATTTCTTCGCGGCCTCGTGCCTTTCGGGGGGCTCGGGTTTTCGGGAGGGCGTCTTGCCCTGTTCGAGGATGGGTTCCGGCATCGTTCTCTCCTATTATCCGTTTCAGACCGGGGTGCTCCAGGTAAAGGCATTCAGGGCCATGGCGAGGGTTCCCAACGCCGAGCGGGTTGTATCGGTCAGAAGCGAAAATTCGATGATCCAAAAGTCGTATTGAAAGCTCTCAATGTATTCATCGATCTTTGTTCGGGCGGAGGCCACGAGCGATTTGAATTCGGGGTTGTACTGAAGGACGCTGAGGTCATTCGTCGATAGCGCCTGGCAGGCGTCGGTGGCGTCGTTGGCGAAAATGGCCGCCTGGCCCTGGGTGCCGACGGTCACGCCGCCGATAAAACTGCGCAGTTTGGCGGCGGCGTTGCGAATGCTCCCGGAGGCCGACTCCAGGTCCGCCAGCGGGGTGCGAGCGCCCAGGTAGGCCTGGTGCATGCGCGGGTAATCGACGGCGTCGTAGCGCTGCGATTCAGTCTGCTCCTCGGAGACAAAGGTGTTGGAGGCCGATTGGACCGCGGCCTGGATAATCGGCCGTGAGAGCGCCGCATTGGACTCCAGGCTGCTCTCCAGGTCATCGACCAGGTGGGTCTGGCCTTTCTCCCGGCCGATGTTGACATGGCCGTTTTCGTGGTCCTGCAGCACGCTGAGCGTCGCGCCGGTGTATTCGCTGGCCAGCTCCATATCGAAATCGAGCGAGACGTTGATATCGATCCGGGTCGGGTTTGCGAAGGGGACGGCGATGTTGTACTTTGGTGTGGTCCATCCGGCGGCGTCCGCCTGGCCGTGGCCGGATGCGATGTCGGCAGCTGGTTTACGGATGATGGTCGGGTTGTTCTTGGTGTAGGTCAAATTGGCCGACACGCCTCCGCCGCCTCCGCCGCCCTGGCGCTGCACATCCGGCGGGGGTGGCCTGTCCTCATTTCCGAGATCTCCGTGGCCTGGAGTGGTTCCCCGAACACCGAGGCCCGCCGTGTTGATCGGCTCCTCCTCTTCCTCGGCGACCGGAGCGCTCTGCCGCTGCGTATTTGCGCCGGCTTCCCGCACCAGGCGCTGAACGGCCCGGTTTCCGACCTGGTGCTGCAGTTTCATGACCGCATCCTCGGCCGCCGGGCGCTCCTCGAAGGGGCCTTCGCGGGCAGGCGCGCCGGCCTCAGTCTTTTTTCCGGCAGGTACGTGGCTCTGTTCGGGCATCCGGTTTGTGATCCGGCGCTCACGCGCCGGCATCCTCCGATCGACCGGCCGTGCGATTCCCGGCCAGGTTTTCTTCGTCCACGAGCCGCCCCATTTTCTGGAGTTCGCGGCGGGTACCGTGGAGCAGGTGGGCCATCGTGACCGATCCGCCGTCGGCGGAGGCCAGGTAGGCCGCGTTGACGATCACGTTGCGTATATTTCCGCCGGCCATCTTGAATCGTTCGGCCAGGAAAGCGAAATCCAGGTCCGGATCGCGGGGGACGTCCGGCGGGAAAAGGGTCTCCCAGATCCGCAGCCGGTCGGCCTGCTCCGGAAAAGGGAAATCGACGGCGAACTGGAGCCGCCGGGTGAAGGCCTCGTCCAGGTTGGCGCGCAAGTTCGTTGCGAGGATCGTGACGCCGTCGTAAGCCTCCATCCGCTGGAGCAGGTAGCTGATTTCGAGGTTGGCGTAGCGGTCGTGCGCGTCCCGGACCTCGGAGCGTTTCCCGAACAGGGCGTCGGCTTCGTCAAAGAACAGGATGGCGTTGCTGGTTTCGGCTTCTTCGAAGATGTTTTCCAGGTTCTTCTCAGTTTCGCCGATGTATTTGCTCACGACGGAAGAAAGATCGATTTTGAACAGGTCCAGCCCCAATTCGGCCGCCATGATCTCGGCCGCCATCGTCTTCCCGGTCCCCGGCGGGCCGGCGAACAAGACGGTGACGCCCCGGCTGGATGCCAGCTTGGCGCCGACCCCCCATTCGTCCAACACCCTCGGGCGCTGGCGTACGGTGTCGATGATCTCGCGCAGCAGCTTCACCTGGTCTCCGGGCAGGACGATGTCCTCCCACCCGAAACGCGGCTCGATCTTGCGGGCCAGGGTCCCCAGGCGCGGGTTCGAGTGGCCGCGGGCGGCAGCCAGCAAGTCAGCCGGGGTGACGTGTGCGTCCCCCCGGGCAGCGGCGGCGTCACAGGCCGAGGCGCAGGCGTCCCGGATCTGGCCGGTCGTCAGTGCGAATTGGCCGGCGAGGTGGGGCAGTTCGAGCGTTTCCCGCTCCGGGTGGTCTTTCAGGAGCTGGTTCCAGCGGTCCAGCCGGGTGCAGTAGGTTGGGATTGGGAACTCAATCTCCCGGATCCGGCGCTGCCGCGCGACCCCGACGGTTCGCCAGGCCGCAGCAGAGCTGACGATGACGAGTTCGGGATAGTCCAGCAATTCAGCGAGCACGCCGTCCGCGGGGGTATCCTCACGCAGGGCGTGTTTCCAACCGGTCAGGAGCGGGATGGCGTCGAGCAGGCGCGCATCCCGCAAACCCTTCCGGACGGAAAGGGCGGTCTGCCGGACAGGCTCGTCCGGTTTCAATTCGATGTTCAGGAGCGGGCGTCCGGCGCGGGCAGCGAGCGCTTCGGCGGCCCGAGACCGGGCGAGCCGGTCGCGGCCGGTCAGCGCGATGAGCAGGCTCGGATCGTAGACCGGAAGTTGGAGATCTGCCGTTTCTTCCGCTCCGAGCGGGTCCGGTTCGCACAGGTTCCGAGGCCGGAACCGGCCGAGCAGCCAGGCGGGGATAGCGGCGTCGATGGCCAGGGCTTGCTGGAGGGGCGGTTCTTCGAGGTCCAGCCCGGCCAGCAGGAGGTGTCGGAACAGGGGGGCTTCAAGGGTGAAGCGCTCCAGGAGTGCAACCCGGCTTGAACGCACGGCGAAAAGATCGAGCGCGAGGTTGACCGACGGGATTTTTTTTGTGATGTCGTCCTGCAGATAACCGTAGATCCGCTGGTAGCGCAGGTCGAGACAGGGCGCCAGCGCCAGGAGCAGAACGTCGAGGTCGAACCGGGTGAGCTCGAAGAAACCGGCGATCCGCTCCAGGCGAACGGGCGAACCCTGGGCTCGGGCCGCGTTTGCCAGCGCCCGGGCCTGTGTCTCGAGCGCTGCGAATGCCGCGGGAGAATCGGGGGCGTCGGGGCCGGCGAGATCGGTCCAACTCCCGCCGAGCGGGCGTTCGAGCAAGGCGGCGACCTCCGCATCGCTGACATACAGGCCGCGGAAGGCGTCGCCCGAGTCCTGACCGGCTCGGCGCCAGCGCTCGATCTGGCGCCGCAGCAGGAAGTCGAGCCGGCGCAGCTCGGCTTCCAGGTGCCTCAGGCTGGGATCGGGAGGCTGCGCCTCATTGGGTGTCGGGTCGCCACTTGCGAAGTTCATTTAATACCCAATCTTTGATGGTCTGCCAGAGATCGACCGGCGTTTTCGGGATGCCGAGGCCGGTGCGTTCGCCGATGAAGGCTGTCACGGTATCCAGTTCGTGGAAGTGCTGCCGGTCGTTGGTGCCGACATGCTCGATCACCCCGCGCCAGGTCGGGTGGTCGTCGTCTTCGGACGACTCGATCCAGATCCGGACGATGAAGGATTTCGCTTCGCTGTTCACAATGATTCCAGGTAACCACTCAGCCGATCACGGACAATGACGAACAAATTGGGCGGCAGCGGGGGCGAAGCCTCCGCTGCCGCCCAATTTGTTCCGACCGTAATGTATCCCCCGGGCGTTTCAGGCGCGTCTATGCGGCGTTTATGGAGCGGTTGGTGAGCGTCTTTGGAGATCACGAAAAATGAGCTGGAACGGGAGCGGGGCCCGGCGGTAGAAACGCCGGGCCCCGCTCCCGTTCCAGCTCATTTTTCGATCGATCAGACCCGATTAGGAATCCACATCCATCAACTTACGATTCAACTGCTTTTCCAGGCTCTGCACTTCCGCCTTGATCCTGCCGGCCAGTTTCTGCAGGCTTTTCAACCGCTGTAGGATGGCCGGATCGGCGCTCTCGCGCTCGATCATTTCCGTCGTCGCTTGCCCCTCGAACCGGTTCTCCTTGATCTGCCGGTACAGCCGGCGGGTCTCGCGCATCGGAGGCAGATCGAGTTCGTCGCGCAGTAGCTGTTTGCAGCGCTTGAACTGTGCCAGCGCCGCGTTGCGGTCCCCGGTCAGGGCGTAGAGTCGCATCATCTGGCGGTGGATCTTCTCCCGGGCAGGGTCGACCGCGAGCAGCCCGGAGCCGTGGGCCAGGGCTTCCTCGTAGCGGCCGAGGTGCGTGTAGTGAAGCATAAGTTTCTGGCGGATATTGGTGTAGAGCAGGCGGAAGCGTTCTCGCTCGTAGAGGGTCCAGTCTTCGTAGATTCCGTCGAGCAGATCGCCGCGGTAAAGGCGGACAGCCCCCTCCAGTTCCTGGTGCTGCTGGCTGCTCAACGTGGCCGGCGTCGATTTCTGGCTGTTGAGAACGGCGTTTTCGAACTGGACGATGTCGATCCACATCGCGGCCGGGTCGGCCAGGCCGACCAGGTCTTCACCGACCGTGAGCACTTTGTCAGGCAGCAGACCGATCGCTGCGAGCGATCCCTTCAGGCGCCAGAGGGTGTTGCGCAGGTAGGTGCGGGCTGTGGCGGAGGGGAGATCCTCCCAGAAAACGGCGGCAAGGCGTTCGCGCGGTTGGGGATGGCTCCGGTTGAGGACCAGATAGCAGAAAAGCAAGCCGGCCTGGCGGGTCGGAAAACCACTCAACGATAGGCCGTCATGAGTGGCTGCACCGGAACCGAAAAGATGGACCTTGAGCATGAAGAAACTCCTCCCGGGCTATCCTCACATAAACCACCCTGTTTTTCAATCCCTAATCTCGGTGATCTAATTCTATCCTTAATCGAGATCGTGCTAGATGAGAGTTCCGGGATCCGGTCCGAAAATTGGGATGACGGGCGAATTTGGGGGCTGCTGCGAAGCCGCAGCAGCCCCCAAATTCGCCGCCACAGATTTTTGATTCGTTCTAATGCGTGAAGGTGTTAGACGATTAGAATCAAGTCCATGCATACGATGTTCCCCACCCCGACGCGTTTGCAGCGGGCCATCCTTTACCTGGCAGCAACGCGGCCGGGGAGCTGGTTCCTGTCCCGGATACTGGCCCGGTTCGATCGCGCCTGGCTGCGGCTGACCGGCGGCCGGCGGACCCTGACGACGGCGATGACCGGTCTGCCGGTTGTCCAATTGACGACCCGCGGGGTGAAGAGCGGCCGGCCGCGCGTCTGCCCGCTGATCATGCTCCCGGATGGAAACCGGTTGATCGTCTTTGCATCGAACTTCGGGTCGCAGCGTCATCCGGCCTGGTATCTGAATTTGCGCGCCAATCCGAATGTCAACGTGGAGCACAACGGCGCCTCCGCTCCTTATCGCGCCCGCCCAGCCGGGGAGGCCGAACGGGCTCGCTATTGGCGGCAAGCGGTGGCGATGTATCCGGGTTACCGGGTGTACGAACGCCGGGCAGGGGGGAGGCGGATCCCGATCATCGTGCTGGAACCACTTCGGGAACATTCCGGAATGGTACTGCGTTAAGAGTAAAGGAGATAAACATCATGAAAATCTACAAAATTACTCTGCTCGCAGTACTGATCCTCGCCCTGGCCGCCTGCGCGGTGCCCGGGGGCGAAGCCACCGAGCCGGTCGATCCAGTCGAGCCGACCGAGCCGACCACCGGCCCGGCTGCACCCGAATACTCGCTCGAATGGCTGGCCGGGCTGCCGGAAGGCAATATCCTGCTCCAGCTGGATTACGAGCCGACCTTCTCGCTCGAAGAGCACTTCTACGTCTTCGGCCGCGTCCCGCCGTTCACCCTGTATGCCGACGGCACGGTCGTGTTCGAGAGCATGGATGAGGCCTCCGGTGCGGTCCGGATCATGACCGTCCGGATCACCCCGGAAGAGACCCTGACCGTGCTGCGGGACGTGAAGGACGCCGGTTTCGAAGGTCTCGAAGACCAGCTCGACTTCTGCTACACAGACGAGAGCGGCGAGCAAATGTGCCTCGCCGATGCCCCGTACACGATCCTGCGGGCCACCCTGCCGGACGGGGAGCTGCGCGAGGTCAAGACCTACGCCGACTTCTCGAACGACAAGGGCGCCTTCGACGAGATCATCCTGATCCTGTCGGAGTTCGATCACACCCGGGCCGAGCTGTACTACCCGCAGCAGGCGGTCCTGCTGATCCGAGCGCTGCCGGGCGACTTCGAGGTGCCGGTACGCGAATGGCCGCTGGCGGTCGCCCCTGTTCCGGGCGAACAGCTCAGTGCTATCATTCTGGACGCCAGGGAAGCCGAGACCTTTATCAACGCCGTGGGACAGAACACGGGGAGCTTCTTCTTCGAAGTCAGCGGGATGGCCTTATCGGCCCACCTGGCCCCCTGGCTACCCTATGCCAACTACACAGATGAGGTGGCCGAAGCGTTCCCAGCGCCGACCCCGCCCCCTGTGGAGGAGCCCTTCATGATCATTCAGGAAAAGGCGATCGCCGACCTGGCGGCCGCCCTCGGGATCTCTGCAGAAGAGATCGTGGTGAAGACTTTCATTGATGTCACCTGGCCGAACGGTTGTCTCGGGATCAACTACCCGGACATGGCCTGCACGCAGGCGCTCGTGCCCGGATACCAGCTGTTCCTGGAAGCCGGAGGCGAGACCTACGAATACCGGGCCGACCGAGAAGGCAACCAGGTCGTCCCCGCCGGCGACGACGTCCTGCCGCCGGTTGAAGATCCGGAGGCCTGAAGTGCGGTTTTTCAGCCGACATCGTCGAAAAATGTAAGTAAAATGGAACCCCCGGTGGTGCGCAGCACCACCGGGGGTTCAGTTTTACACAGCCGCGTGCGAGCGTCTTGGAGAGCAAAATAAACGAGCAGCCCTATATCCTCCTCGTCGACGACGAACCAGACATCATCAGCAACCTGGCCGCCTTTCTGGCCCGGACCGGGTTTGAGACCCGCACGGCTCCCGACGGCCAGGCCGCCCTGGAGGCGATCGCCGCCCGCCGGCCGGACCTGATCGTGATGGACGTCCTCATGCCGCGCCTGGACGGCCGCGCCACGCTCCGCAGCCTGCGCGAGGGCGGGGACTGGACCCCCGTCATCTTGCTGACCCAGGTGGGCGAATCCTTCGAGCGCGCCATGGCGCTCGAAGAAGGCGCCGACGACTACCTGAACAAACCCTTCGACCCGCAGGAGCTGGTCGCCCGCATCCGGGCCGTCCTGCGGCGGGCGCAGACCGGTAGACCGCCGCTGACCGCCGCCGCGACCCTGGTCTGCGGCCCGCTGAAGTTCGACCGCCGCTCCCGGCGGGTTTATCTCGGCCCGAGAGAACTGACCCTGACCCCCAAGGCCGTCCTGCTGCTGGAATACATGCTGACCCATCCGGACGAGCTGGTCAGCCGCGATCGGCTGCTGGACGTGGTCTGGGGCTGGGATTACCCGGTTGGCACCCGGGCGGTCGACACCCGCATCGCCGAGCTGCGCAAGGCGCTGGAGGACGACCCGTCCGCCGCCCAGTTTATCGAGACCGTCCCGGGGCAGGGTTATCGCTTTATCGGCCGGGTGGAGGGTGGTTCGTGAATCGCCGCTGGCTGTGGGCCCTGGTACCGCTGGTTCTGGGGATGCTGTTCGGGGTGGCATTTGGTGTCGGTCTGCTGCCGAACACCAGTTATTTTGTACGCGCTGACCTGGCCGCCCTCGTCCAGGTCTGCGGTTGGATTGCGGCGATCGGGTTGGGTGGTTGGATCGTGATCCGCGGCCGGCTGTCCGATGCCCGAAATCGGGCCGAAATAAAAGCGGCCGAGGACCGGCGCCGGTTCCTGCAGCGGCTCGACCACGAACTCAAGAACCCGCTGACCGCCATCCAGGCCGGACTGGCGAACATCGAAGGATCCGGAGGAGAGGCTCCGGCGCTGGCCAGCGTCAAGGCGCAGACCTCCCGGCTGAGCCGCCTGGTCGCCGATCTGCGCAAGCTGGCGGACCTGGAGACGCGGGAGATCGAGCGCGCCCCGGTCGACCTGGGGGAGATCCTGGAGACGCTGGTCGAGCTGGCCCGGACGCGTCCTTCCTCCGCCGAGAAGCGGATCACGCTGTCGGTGCCGCAGGCGCCCTGGCCGCTCCCGCGCGTCCCGGGAGACTATGACTTGCTGCTGCTGGCGCTGCACAACCTGCTGGACAACGCCCTGAAATTTTCAAGGAAAGGGGACACGATCGAGATCCGGGCCTTCGAGGACGGCCAATCGGTCGTCGTCGAGGTGGCGGACACCGGCCCGGGCCTCCCGGCGGCCGAACTGCCGCACGTCTGGGACGAGCTGTACCGCGGCGTCGGCGCGCGCGGGGTGCCGGGGTCGGGGCTGGGGTTGGCGCTGGTGCGGGCGATCGTAGAGCGGCATGGGGGGGCGGTATCCGTGCGCAGCCGGGAGGGGCAGGGGACGGTGGTGGGCGTACGATTGCAGGTGTAAAAAGGGTGCTGGGTGCCTGGTGCTTGGTGCCAGGTACAAGGCACCAAGCACCTCTTTTCAAGTAACGAATCCGTAACATTTATCCCACCTCCGGCACATTCCGGTAATACTCCCGGGTTCATTGGGCGACATAATGTCATTATCCCCTGTACAGTTCATCCAAGGAGAATGAAGATGATCCGCAAAGCCCTCCCCATCCTCGCTGCAATCCTGTTTCTGTCCGCCTGCGTCCCGGTCGGACAGATTGAAATCCGTGTTATTACCCCAACAGCCACGGCTGTGCTTCCCGAGCCCGGCAGTCCCACCCCGGAACCCACTCCGACGAGCGAGCCGGCCACACCAACCCCGGCTCCGACCGAGACCGCAACAGAAACAGCAACAGCAACCGCGTCCCCGGAGAACACCGCCACCCATCCGCCTCCGCCCCCGCCGGCGACCGCGACACAGGTCCCCCCTGCCCCCACCTCCACGCCTGGAACGAACAAGGAAGAAATCCTGATCCTCGCCCCCGGCCCCGGCTCACGGCTGACCAGCCCGATGACCGTCTCCGGCGAGGCCGATTCGACCTTCGAGCAGACCCTCGTCATCCGGGTCGTCCTGGACGACGGGACCGAGCTGGCCCTGGTCCCGACGATCATCCAAACGGAGATGGGAATGCGGGGGCCGTTCGAGGCCCAGATTGAGTTCGAAATTTCCGGCGAGCGCCAGGCCTTCATCCAGGTCCTCAGCACCAGCGCCCGCGACGGCGGGATCACGCACCTGTCTTCGGTTGGTGTGACCCTGGCCGACAGCGGCCCGGTCGACATCCGCCCGCCCTTCACCACCGATGAGTGGATCCGCATCGACCTGCCGGTGCTCACGGGCCAGGTCTCCTCCCCGGGCACCCTGCACGTCGCAGGCTTCGGTTATGCCAGCTTCGAACAGACCCTGGTCGTCGCGCTGTTGGACGGGGATGGGAACGTCCTCGCCAGCGCCCCCGTCATCGTCCAGGCGCCGGACCTCGGGCAGCCCGGTCCGTTCTCGGTGAACCTGACCGTGCCATCCGGTTACACCGGGCCGGGGCGAGTGATCGTTCGCGACGTAAGCGCGGCGTTCGATGGGACCGTACACCTGGCGAGCGTCGAAATCACCTTCGTGGATTATTAATCCAAAAAAAAGACCCCCGGTGGGGCTTCGCCCCACCGGGGGTCTTTTTTTGTCCACCGCCCGGGCTGTTTCGATGTCGAAACACGAATTTCGAAAGCACTACATCTTCAATATACCGGCGTAACCAGGAGCAAATAGGATACCGGTACATTCAAACACCAAGGAGAACACAACCATGTACCGCAAATTCATCTTAACCACCATCACCATCCTGATCCTGCTCGCCGGCTGTATCCCGGTTGGGCAGCTCGAGGTCGGTGTCGAAGCCAGCGAGACGCCGGCCGAAATCCTTCCGGAACCGGAACCGACTCCAACCCCGGAAATCGTCGAACCGGCACCTGAATCGACCGAAGCGGCGGCCGGGTCCGGAGAGGTCTCCGGCGCCGTCTGCTTCCCGAGCGAATACATCCCGCCGATGACGCTCTGGTTCCGCGACAACTCCGACGGCACGCTGTACTCCTACCCCAACGGGGAGAACGCCAGCACTTACTCCCACGAGCTGCCGGTCGGGACCTACATCGCCTACGGCTACCCGAACGACGGGGCGACTTTCGGTGGAATGTACTCGGTCGCCGTTCCCTGCGGCCTCAACATCGACTGCCTCGACCACACCCCGCTGCCCTTTGACGTCGTCGCCGGGGGGCTGACAACGGGGATCGACATCTGCGACTGGTACGCCGAAACGAACCAGGTCCCGCAGAACCCGAACGCTTCTTTCCAGACAAACCCGGCCCTGGCCGGGCTTGTCTACCGGGACTTCAACATCGGCGGGACCTGGCTGGTCGGGGAGGGCGGTCAGGTCCGGCCCCTGCTGGACGAATGGACGGCCGTGATCTCCCCCGACGGCAGCCTGGCCCTGTTCGAGCGGGACGACGACATCTACATGGCCGACCTGGCGAACGGGACCTGGCGAAACCTGACGAACACGCCCGACCGCTGGGAAAGCAATCCGCAGTTCGTCCCCGGAGGAAGCCTGGTTTTCTTCTTTTCGGGTGATATCTCGTCCGAGCGGATGTCCGGGCTCCTGACCATCGTGTCGCAGGATGGGACCGGATACGCAGTGGCCGACGAGCGTCCCACCAGCGTCCCACCGGCCTTTCATCCGGACGGCGAGCTGATGGCCTTCAGCCTCGGCGATACGGCGTGGGTTTATCACCTGGTGAACGGCGCCGTCGAGCAGTTCGACCCGGCGGTTTACGGGCTCGAAGACGTGCGCAGCATTGCCAGCCCGTCCTGGTCCCCGGACGGGAGCCGGCTGGCGTGGTGGGTGGTGACCGGCGACCCCGGCGCTTCGCAGACCGCCCTGGCGCTCTTTGACTTAGGTGCGGGCCTCGGCTCCGGTTCCTACACCCTGCTGCACCCGTACCAGCCGATCGGCGGCGGTGGGTACAACCCCGCCCCGGTCTGGAGCCCGGACAGCCGCTGGATGGCTGCAACCGTACTATCCGAAGGAAGCAAGGCCGCCCTGTGGATCTTCTCGGTCGATGGGGATGAGATCGACCTCGGGGACGTCGCCAATCCGGTCTGGAGCTCCGATGGAACGGCGCTGATCGTGACCCAGTGGCCGCCGGACGGGGGGCCGGCCTGGGAGAGTACGGCGGTGCTGTATCTGACGGGGGAGTGGATCCCGAATACGCTGGATCTGAACCCGGGGAGTATCCCGATCGCCTTCCTCGATCGCTAGGTCTATCAGAAAAAAAATAGGGTCGAGTGGCGAAGCCACCCGACCCTATTTTTTTTCACGCCCGGTTCAAGGCGGCGAGTGATAAACCAGGGTTCTCCGCCGCCAGCCACCGTTCCATATTCGTCTTTATTCGCGGCCACTCATGATCCATCATCGAAAACCACGCCGTATCCCGGTTGCGGCCCTTGTAGATCAGGTGCTGACGGAATATGCCTTCGAACCGGAATCCGAGCCGCAGCGCGGCGGCGCGCGAGCGGGCGTTGAGGGCGTCGCATTTCCATTCGGCGCGGCGATATTCGAGTTCGTTGAACGTCCGGCGGAGCATCAGGTAGATCGTTTCGGTGTTGATCTTGGTCCGTTGGGCCTGTGGGCCGTACCAGATATGCCCGAGCTCGAGCCGGCGCATCTCGGGGACGATGTTCATGAAGCTGACCATCCCGATCGGGGTTTCGGAGGATCGGTCGACGACGGTGAACCACATCGGGTCGTGGGAGACGGCCCGTTCGACGAGCCAGGCTTGCATGGTGGCGGCGTCCGGGAAGGGGCCGTAAGGGAGGTAGGTCCAGAGGGCGTCGTGTTCCAGGGAACCGTGCGAGCAGGCGAAGAGGGGTGCGGTGTGGGAGGGGGGGTCGATGGGGCGGAGATGGACGTGAGTGCCGGTGAGGGGAGCGCGGGAAGGGGTGCGGGGTTCGGTTGGGGGGACGAGGGGGCCGATGGGGAGGGGTGCTTTTCCGGTCATGATCGGGGGGATGACGGCCAGCATCTCCGCCCGGTGCTCGACGCCGGCGTGGTTGGCGGCGAAGCGCGGGTCCGACGCCATCCGGGAGCGCCGAGCGCAGTGGTGAATGTCCGGAAGAGGGGATCGGGGGCGACGCCGAGGGCGGTGTTTGGGTCAGGTATGTTTAGTTTTCCAAATTCTTTACATACCGGTCAAAAAACTGGATCGACCGCTGCATCACCAACGAGAACGCCACCGACAGGTTGTGGTCATCCCCCGCGTAGCCGTAGAATTCGGCCGGCTGCCCCGCTTCCAGGAGCTGGCCGTACAGTAGCTCCGAGACGCTGTACGGCACGCTGTCATCGTTCGTCCCGTGATGGAGCTGGACCGGACCGGACAGCTCATGCAGAAAGCTGTTGGCCGAGATCGAGGCCCACAGTTCGGGGTACTCTTCGGGATAGCCGAACAGGTTGAGCAGGTCCAGCCGCCAGCGGCCGCGGCCCTCGACCGACGGCGTGGCGTCGATCTGGAAGGTCGACCGGTCGAAGATGTTCGGGTACGGCCCGACCACGCCGGCCCAAATCACGCCGGCCTTGATGCCCGGGTCGACGACCATTGAGCGAAGGGTGATATAGCCGCCCATCGAATGGCCCCACATCCCGATCCGGTTGGGGTCGGCGTCCGGGTATTTCTTCATCGCTCCGACGGCGTTGAGCACGTCGATGGTATAGTCCGGCGCGCCGTAGGCGCCGCGGGCTTCCCCTTCGGACTGGTCGTGCCCGCGGTAGTCCGGGCGCAGGACGATATAGCCGTTGGTCGCAAAACCGGCCACGTAGGCGATGTAGCGCTCGGTCGTCCTGTATATCTCCGGCGGGATATAGCCGTGGTTGAAGACGATGACCGGCCAGCCGGTCGCCGGCGTCTCCCCGAACGGGACCGTCAACAGGGCGCGGATCTTGAGCCCTTCGGATGGGTAGGACACGATGTATTGGAAGTAGTTGGGCCCGTTCGCCAGGATCTCCTCGATCGTGATCTCGGCCTGCGAGGTATCCTGCAGCCGCAGATAGGCGATCGTCAGCGGGTGCGGCGGCGTGGCGGTCGGGGTCGGGGTGGCGGTTTCAGTGGGGGAGGGGATCGGTGTGGGGGTTGCATCGGGTGCTGAGGACGGAGCCGGGGGCGTTGACGTCGCTTCGACCGCGGCCGGCGCATCTGTCCTTGCCGCAAACGTCGCCGCAGGCAGCTCGAGCGACGGGCTGCAGGCGGTGAGCAGGGCGACGAGAAAAAACAGGAAAACTCGGACATCCGGGGGGGGAGGAGCCCCGCCCGGATGTCCGAGTTTTCCGATTCTTTTCGAGAGAACGGTGTGCGACATCCCTAAATTTTACTTCGGGTACGCCACAAAGTCGAACTCAAGCAGGACTTCGTCCGAAACCTCCGCCACACTCGGGACGCTGGGGATCGTGATCCCATATTCGCTGCGCAGGATGGCGGTAAAGGCATAGCCGGCAAGGCGGCCGTCCGCATCGACGCTCGCCGTCACCTCGAAGGTGACCGGTAGGGTGACGTCCCGGATGGTGAGGCCGCCGGTGATTTGGAAGGTGAAGGTCTGACCCGGCATGATCGCGGCCGGGAGCCCGGTCATGGCCGTTGGCGTGAAAGTGATGAATTCGAACAGGTCCGTGTCCAGGATCTCGTTGCGGATCATCCGGTTGCGGTTTTCCCGGTCGGTGGTCAGCGTGCGGGCGTTGACGGTGATCACGCCGACTTGCGAATTGGCCGGAACAGTAAAATCGATCGCGATCTCGCCGGCAATCTGGTTGGTGACCCCAACGGCGGTGACCGGGGCGTTGTTGAGAATCTCGTCGATCGAAAAACGGACCTGTGATTCGTCCTGCGAGATGGCGAAGAGGACGGTCCCGGAGGGGGCGAATAAATCCGGCTGTGCGCCGGCGGTCGGTTCCGAGCCGGCCTCCGCGGGTTGGTCCGGAGCGGCGGGTGTGCCGTTGGGCATCACCGTGGGAGTCGGTGCCGGGATCTCGGGGTAATCCGTCGCGATCACCAGGGGGACCGCCTCGATCGGTGCGCTGGCCCGAGGAGTCGGCCGCATCACGTAAGAAAGACCGGCGAGAGCAAAAACGGCAATCCCGCCGGCGATCCAGAAAAAGAGCCTTTTGAAATTCATGGGTTATTTATCCCGCAGTTTCCTGAAACCCCGGTGAAGAGGCTATGAAGAGCCCGTGAGACTAGACCGCTATTTGAGCGAGCCAGTCCCGGACAAATCCGACGATCCCCACCGGCTCGGGTGAGGCCGCGTCCGCTGCGAGATCCAGGATGCGTCCTGGATAGACCTCTTCGATCCCCCAGGTCAACGGGCGGGCCCAGCCGTCGAGCAGGATGAACGCGGCCCCGTGCATCCGGAGCCTGACCGCCAGGTCGCGCTCATAGGTCGCGCGCAGTTTCCCGGCGACTTTATATGGCCCCCAGGTGTGAAAGACGACCGGGACGCCGGCTGCTTCGGCCCGCAGCACGGCTTTGCATTTCTTCTCCGCGCCCAGGGCGACGACCACAGCATCCAACTCGCCGCGGCGACAGGCATCCAGGACGGTTTGGAACCCCATTCCTTCTCCGGAGGCCAGCAGCGCCAGCGCGCTCATTCACCCGACCAAAAAGCCATCAGGCCGGTGTCCAGCGGGCGCGGTTCCCTGTTTCCGGTGACCGTGACGAGCAGGATGACGCCCTGGTTGCCGGACAGCGCGGAGAGAACGACGTATTCCCCGTCCGGTGACCAAATTGTGGCGCCCTGCTGGTGCTGGTCGAAGGTGAGCAGGTACTGCCGGAACAGGGGCGTCGGCTGGAACACAAACGGGTTTCCGCCCAACCGGGGATGGTGGGTTTCCCAGCCGTCGGTGTCCAGGAAATGGATCCCTACTCCCCACATCAGATTGTCCTGCCCTTCGTCTCCGACCAATTCCTGGGTGAAATAGATCAGCTGGCTGCCGTCCGGCGACCAGGTGAAGGCGTGCACCAGGTGCTCTTCGGACTGGAACATGATCTCCCCGGTCCCGACATCGACGACGGCGAGGTGCCCGCTGGCACCCTGCCGGGTCCGGTCGCTGTCGATATAGCCGACGTAGCGGCTGTCCGGTGACCAGGTGAAGGTGATCGAAGTTTCAAAGGTCACCAGGGTCTGCCGGGTCTGACCCTGCAGGTTGGTCACGACGAGGGCGTTGCGCCCCCGGGCGTCATTGATCGCCATCAGGAGCCCGGTCCCATCGGGGGCCCAGGCGGGGGTCAGGAAGCCGGCGGGTTCGAGTTCCAGGTTGCGCTCGAACTCGCTCCCGATTGTCAGGATTGAAATTCGCTCGTCGGGGTTTTCACCGTCAGAAAGGCCGGTGTGGACCAGCGCCCGGTCACCATCCGGTTCCCAGGAAAAGAAAATCGGGTAGCCTTCGAGCAAGAGCGTATCCGGCGTCGACCCGTCGGCAGGGATGCTTCGGAGCCCCAGCCGGGTGATCCCCTCGGTCAGAAAGGGGTCGGCCTGCGTGAGCAAGGCGAGGTTCAGGCCGTTCGGGGTCCACTGCAGGAAGACGGGAGTTTCGGAATTGCTGCCGAACAGGCGGGCCGGTTCCGAGCCGTCGGCCGTGGAGACCTGGAGCGTCCATTCCTCCTCCGAGAACCCGACGTAGGCGAGCCGGCTGCCCTCCGGCGCCCAGGCAAACCGGCGCGCGGAGTAGACGAAATCGAGCGGCAGGCCGCCGACATCGTCCGTGAGTTGAACCTTGTCCTGTCCGGCCTGGTCGATCGTGTAGACGTTGCCGTCCATGCCGAGATAGGCGATCAGCCCGGCCTTGCGCTCGAGGACACGCAGGAACTGGCTCTCGGGTAGGGTCACCCCGGATGCTGCGCAACCGGCGCTCGCCAGGATCAGTATGAAGAAAAGGCTGTTGCGAATGAAGGTGGGGAGGTGCATACCGGTGAAATTCTAGCACGCCCGGATGAATAGATATTGAGATTCGGGGAAATGCTAATCACTTCTTTATGAATGTCAAAAAAAAGGGACCGGTTGTCACCGGTCCCGAAAATTGCCCTTAAAGTCGTGGGACCCATCCGCAGGCCATTGGGATGGATCCCACACCACACAAGGAGGTCTTGAAGTGATTATATGTTATTTCCCGGTATCTGACAATCACCAATTTACCCGTGTTTTGTTGCAACTTGATAAATAATAATCTTAGGTTGTCGTAGAAAAACTAAACCGAAATTCAATAAAATATAAGAAATATTTATTCGATCTTGAATATTTATTGACAAAGCGATCGATTTCTTGTAAAATGGAATTGAAAATCGGATCTAATGAGAATACTGAGAGGACAAAGATGCATCCACTTATCAGTCAATGCCCGGTCTGCCAGGAGGATCTCACGATCACTCGCCTGCACTGCCGCAATTGCGAAACGACGATCGACGGCCAGTTTTTTGCGGGGCCATTCTCACAGCTCACACGCCCGCAGCTCGCTTTTATCGAGACCTTCGTCCGTTGCGAGGGCAAGTTGAACCGGATGGAGGCCGAGCTGAGCCTGTCCTACCCGACGATTCGGAACCGCCTGCACGAGGTGATCCGGGCGCTTGGTTTCGAACCGGGGGGGGAGGAAGATACCGGTCTGGCTGAGGAGGAGCGGCAGCGCGTACTCGAGCAGCTCAGCGAGGGCGTGATCACCGCCGAAGAAGCCATGAAGATCCTGCAGGAGGCCTGAAATGGACGAAATCATTCTCGATACCACCGCCGCCCCTAAGGTCATCGTAGCGGCACAGGAAAGGCTTGCCGTCCGTGGTTGGGATCGGGACAGCCTTCAGGCTTCCGGGCCCGATGGCAGCATCCATGTCGAAAAGGATGGCGATGCCGTCAAAGTTTCCGGCTCATCCCGGGTGGACCTGCGCGTCCCCCGCGGCGCCTCGCTGGAAATCACCGGTTTCGCCGCGACTTCCGTCCGGGATTTGACCGGAACGGTTCACGTCATCAGCGCCGGGAACAGCCTGACCCTGCGCGGGGTCGGCGCAGCCACGGTTGGGACGGTCGACCAGGATCTGACCGCCCGCGCCGTGAGCGGGGGGCTGACGGTCGCAAGCGTGGGCCGCTACGCCAACGTGCGCGGCGTGGAAGGCGACGTCCAGATCAACCACGTCGACTCGCATTTGAACCTTCGCGAGATCGCCGGAAATGTGACCGCCGTTGCAGGCGATAACGCCAACCTCATTATCGAACTCCGAGAGGGACGATCCTTTCGGATCTCCGCCGGCGGAGTGATCACCTGCCGGTTATTTCCCGAGCCGGACGGGCGGGTCCGGATCACGAACTCCGGTCCGATCACCGTCAAGGCCGGTGGCGTGCGGGAAACGGTCCGCGATGAATTCGAGGCGGTCTTCGGCGAAGGCGCCGGCGAGCTCGTGCTCGCCGGGAACGGCCCGGTGACGCTTGCGGAGACCGACCCGGATCGGGAAGCATCGTCCTACGAATTTGATTTCAATCTCGGCGAGGACCTGTCCGGGATCGGTGCAGGGATCGGCGAACAGATCGCCGAGCAGCTCGGCATGATCGAAGAAGAGCTCGAAGCCCGTATGTCGGGTTTTTCGGAGCTGGTCGAAACCTGGGACCTTCCGGCTGAAAAGATCGAACGGATCCAGCGCCGGACGCAGGAAAAAGTCGAAAAAGCCCAGGAAAAGATCCGCCGAGCCCAGGAGCGGGCCGGCCGCAAGATCGCCGACGCCCAGCGCCGCGCCGAAAAAGAAGCCCGTTGGGCTGCCCATATCGAGCGCCGAGTCCACGGTAAAGCCTTCAACATCGCCCCCGGTAATTTACGCAAAAGCGATAAACCCAAAAACGACCCGGTCAGCGACGAGGAGCGGCTGATGATCCTCAATATGGTCGCCGATAAGAAGATCTCCCTCGAAGAGGCCGAAGCGCTCCTGGCCGCCTTGGAGAGCCGCTGAGATGGACGATGAGCGGATGCAGATCCTCGAAATGGTCTCTGCCGGAACGATTTCGGCTGAAGAGGCCGCCCAGCTGATTGCGGCGCTGGAAATTTCGTCTGCCGTATCTGCCGAGACCGACCGGTTTGACAGTGCAGATGGGTCGGACCCGGCAGAATGGTCGGACTGGTCAGATCGGTCGGACTATTCTGCCGGGTCCGACCCATCAGACCCGGAAGATATCCCTGAATTTAAGCATTGGGGCGCTTTCTGGCTGGTCCCCCTATTCGCCGGCGTGATCATGACCGTGATCTCCGGGCTGTTGATTTCCACAGGGATCCGGGCGGATTGGAATGCGTTCTGGATGTTCTGTTTATCGATCCCGCTGCTGCTGGGGATCCTGGTGATGACCTGGGGTTGGACGAGCCGGACCGCCCGCTGGCTCCATGTGCGGGTCAATACGGGTCAGGACGAGTGGCCGCGCCGGGTCGCGGTCAGCCTGCCGCTCCCGCTGCGCACCTCCGCCTGGGTGATGCGTTATTTCGGACATTACATCCCCGGTCTCAATGATGTCCCGATCCCGATCCACGAAGCCATCCTGGCGCTGCAGGAATCGCTCAACCCGGACGATCCGCTCTACGTCAAGGTGGATGACGCCGGTGGAGAAAGAGTCGAGGTTTATATCGGGTAAATAGAAAACATCAGGTGCAGGCGGGGCCTCGCCCCGCCTGCACCTGATGTTTTCCAAATTGCATACGAAAGTTGAGCAGTTACCCGAATACTTTTTGAACAGGAGCAAGACCATGGCGACAACAGAAGAAAGAATGAAAATCCTGGCGATGATCCAGGAGGGGAAGATCACGGCCGAGGAAGGCGCCAAGCTTTTGAGCGCCCTCTCGACCAGCGCCAAGACCCGCAAGATCGTTGCCGGGGGCCCCGGCTCCGGGCAGAAGGCGCGCTGGCTGCGCGTGCGGGTGACGGACATGTCCTCGGGCAAGTCCAAGGTCAACGTCAACCTGCCGCTCAGCCTGATCGATGCAGGGCTGAATATCGCAGGCCATTTTGCGGATGATCTCGAACTGGACGACATCATGGCGGCCATCCATGATGCGCTGGACGATAACCTGTCCGGAAAGATCATCGACGTCGTCGACGGCGACGACGGGGAGCACGTCGAGATCTTCATCGAGTAAGACGCGAGGTTCCCCATCCATCCCACACCACAACGAGGTCAAGGTCCCGATTGTCGAACCACAAGGAGAACGGCATGAGCGAAAAAATCCACTCGCAAGAATTCACTGTCGATGGAACCCCGACCGTCCGGATCGGGAACATCCGCGGCTCGGTGACCGTCTCACCGGGTCCTGACGGGCAGGTCTCAATCACGGCGGTCGAACGCGGCAGCGACGACCGGACCCGGGTCGAGATCGGGCAAGAGGCGGACGGGTCCATTTACGCACGGACCAGGTATGAATACACCGGCTTCGTGTCCGGTTTGCGTGGCGACCGGCCGAACGAGGTGGATTACACCGTCACGGTTCCGGCGCAGGCGGATCTGACGGTCAAGTGTGTCAGCGCGGATACGGATGCCCAGGGCATTTCGGGCGACATCCGGTTGAAATCCGTCAGCGGCGAGGTGCGGACGGCCGGTCTCTCAGGCGATCTGCACCTGGAAACGGTCAGCGGCCGGATCACGGGCGATCGGCTCAGCGGTCCCATCGTCCTGCGCACCGTCTCGGGGGATGCGTCACTGACCGGTTCGGATCTGCCGTCCCTCCGCGCCACCTCGGTCAGCGGATCGCTCGAACTCGAGACCCCGATCGGGGGAGGCCCCTACGAGATCCGGACGGTCTCCGGGACTGTCCGGGTGCGGACAGCGGACAGGCCGTCCGGCCGGGTCCACTTCAAGAGCGTCAGCGGTTCGGCATACGACGGCTCGGGCCGCTTGCGGCCGTCCGGAGGATCATCCCGGCCAGGTTCGAAAAAAGCGCTCTACGTGCTTTCCGAAGACGGTCCGGACATCTATTTCAGCAGCGTTTCCGGCAGCCTCAAGCTGCTGACCGAAGAAGGTGCTGCGCCCGGGCCGGTCGTCATTGAAAAAACCGGTCCGGGGCGGATGGAGATCCTGGAGAAGATTGCCAGCGGGGAGATGTCGGTCGATGAAGCGGTCGAGGAGATGGGTGGATAGGCCGCAAAAGAAAGCGGGCCGGTGCTGAACACCGGCCCGCTTTCTTTTGCGTAACCCTGTGGTCATGGCGTTTCCAGGCCATGCGCTTCCAAAAGCGCCGAGTCCTGCATCATGATCCAGGTCTCCCCGTCGGCCACAATTTCCCCCTCATCCATCACCACCATCCGCTCGAACAGCTCGGCCACCAGGCGCATATCGTGGGTCGAGACCAGCATGGTCAGGTCGAGCGTTCGCAGGAGGTCGATCAGGCCGCGGCGGGCACGCGGATCCAGACCGGCGGTCGGTTCGTCGAGGACCAGGATGGCCGGATCCATCGATAGCACAGTCGCCAGGCTGACACGCTTCTTTTCCCCGACGCTCAGGTGGTGGGACAGCCGGCCCTCAAAGCCGGTCATGCCGACCTGTGCCAGCGCGGCGGCCACCCGGCTGCGGACCACGTCCTCCGGAAGCCGCATGTGCAGCGGGCCGAATGCCACGTCGTCGAAGACGGTCGGTGAGAAGAGTTGATCATCCGGGTTCTGGAAGACCATGCCGAGCCGGCCCCGGATCCGGCGTAGCGTTCCTTTTTCGAGCCGGCAGCCCTCCACGTGGATCTCGCCGCTGCCGGTGAGGATCCCGTTGAGGTGCAGCATCAACGTGCTCTTTCCGGCGCCATTTGGGCCAACCAGGGCGACTTTCTCCCCGCGCTCGACGACCAGCGAGATGCCGCGCAGCGCGGAATGTCCCCCCGGATATTCAAACGTCAAGCGCTCGATCCGCAGCGCCGTCGCTTCCGACGAGACGGGGATGGGCGGAGAATTCGGGACAGGATGGGTGATCGGCATGGGGTCGTTATCCCAGGATGTGCGGGAGCAGGACCACTGCCCCGGCCGCGGCCAGGGCGAACCAATCCGCCCGGGCCATCACGTGCGGGTTCATCGTCAGCAGTTCGCCGGCGTATCCGCGGGCCTGCATTGCACGATGTACCCGGTCGCTGCGGTCCAGGCTGCGCAGGAAGAGTTGCCCCACCATCCCGCCGGCGACCCCGGCCCGCCGGCGGAGCGGTAAGCCTGCCGTCCGCCCTGGAGCGGCGGCGCTGCGGGCATCGCGGGCGCGCAGCAGCCGCAGCGCCTCATCGGCCAGGACGAACAGGTAGCGGTACATAAATGCCAGGATGCCGGTGATCAAATCCGGGACGCGCAGATGACGCAAGCCGTGGACGATGTCCGGAAACTGGGTGGTCGTCGTCAGGATGACGGCCGCCTGGACGGCCAGCCAGGACCGGATGACGATCCCCGAGAAGCGCAGGATGCCGGCATCGCTGATCGTGAGTGCGAAACGGCCCAGGCTCCAGTGGGCGACCGGGTCACCCGGCAGGGTGAACGGCAGCGTCAGGGCGGTCAGGGCAAAGGGCGCCGCGACCAGCGACCGCCGCAGGAGGACCGACGGGGCAATACCGCCCCACAGGGCGATGGCGAGCACGATCAGCCAGGCCAGCCCGAACCCGGTCCAGGCGCCGTCCGGCAGCAGGACGGCGGAGAGGATGAAAAGCAGGCAGCAGACGATCTTCACGCGCGGATCGCGGCGGTGGACCGGACTGCTGCCCGGCAGGTAGCTGTCGAACGCGTCAAAATGCAAATCAAGCCTCGCGCTGCCGGGCGCGGCCGAGGGCGTAGAACAGGAGCAGGATGAGGATGACCCCGACGACGCCGGCGGCAATCGAGGACAGGGCGGTCTCGCCGATCGCCGGGATGGTGTAGTCCGGCAGCAGGTTCAAAACGGGGTCCTGGGCGGCGGCGATAAACCCGAGGTCTTCGGCCACTCGCTCAAGACCGTCCGGCGACGCGGAGGCGAACGGAGCCAGGAGCAAGACGGCCCCGGTGACCATCAGCCCGGGTAGGATCCATCCGCCGGCCGGTGCGGCGCGCTCCGTCTCGAACAGGCCGGGGCGGCTGCGGCGGATAAAGGCCAGCGCTGCGACCGTGATCAGCGCTTCGCCCAGGCCGATCACGGCGTGGACCCCGACCATCACCGGCATCACCAGCCCGAGATCGGCGCTGCCGCTCAGCCAGAGCTGCAGCGCGGTGGCGACCGCGCCGGCCAGGACGGATAGCCAGGCCGCGACGCCGGCCGCGATGAGATGTGTGTTTGCAGACCGGCCGCGGGTCATGGCGTGCGCCGCCGCCCCGACGACGACCGTCAGGACGCCCATATTGAAAATGTTCGCCCCGAGCGCCAGCAACCCGCCGTCCTGGAAGATCAGCGCCTGGACGCCGACCACCGTCGTCATGACCAGGATTCCCCCCCAGGGGCCCAGCGTGAAGACCGCCAGGACGCCGCCCAGCAGGTGCCCGGAGGTGCCGCCGGCGATCGGGAAATTGATCATCTGTCCGGCGAAGATAAAGGCGGCCATGATCCCCATCAGCGGCGTGGTCCGCTCCATGTCGGTCCGATCGATCCGCCTGAGCGCAAGCCCGGCGACGAGCAGAGTCGCTAACCAGAACACGACGGAGATCGGAACGTTGAGAAAACCGTCCGGGATGTGGAGCGCCTCGGGTCGCAGGGGAGTTTGGGAGAACGGGTGCATTTCAGTTTCCCTGGCATTCCGGACAAAGTCCGAACAGGGTGATATGGCGGTCGTCCAGGACATACCCGGTTTGTTTCTTGAGGGTTCCATAAAGTGAGGCGAGCGCGTCGTGACCGATCTCGAGGCTCTCACCGCAATCCCGGCAGACGAGATGGTGGTGCAGGTCGGAGGCGACTTCATAAACCAGGGATCCGTTGGCCTCGTGGGTCGGCATCAGGACGCCTTCATCGCTCAAAAAACTCAGCGTGCGGTAGACGGTCGGCTCCGTGATCCCGGGTACGATCGCACGGGCCTGGTCGAAAACTTGTTGGGGGGTCAGATGTCCGCCGGAATCAATTAGAATTTGGAGGATGGCCAGGCGCTGCGGCGTCAGCCGGTAGCCTTGTTTGCGGAGACGGCTGGCGAAAATTTCTTGAGATGCCATAAACCATAAAACCTTTCCGAAGATTCGGAGGAATGGCGAATTTGTGGGCGGCTGCGGCGGAGCCGCAGCCGCCCACAAATTCGCCGCCCCAATTTTGATCGTTTTTTATTGCAAGTTATTGCAGGAGCAAATTATAACATGGACGGTGGTCTCCCTCTTTACGAGCGGATCTACGCCGTGGTCCGAAAAATTCCTTCCGGGCGGGTGACGACCTACGGGCATATCTCCAGGGTGGTCGGGGGCTGCTCGGCGCAGATGGTGGGTTATGCATTGGCCGGTCTGCGCGCGGACACGGACGTGCCCTGGCAGCGGGTGATCAATGCCAAAGGCAGGATCAGCCCGCGCGGCGGCGGACCCGGCGCCATGCTCCAGCAGGAAATCCTTGAGGAGGAGGGAATCGAGTTCGAACCGGACGGCAGCATCGATTTCGAACGGTTCGGCTGGTTCGTCTGATACCCCTATGAACACCGTGCGGAAGCTCTACCCAACGCTTCAGATGGAACTCCCATTGGAGGGGCTCTACCTGGGTCACGATCTCCGTTCGATCGAGCGCGGCGACCGCCCGTTTGTTTACGGAAACTTCATCACGAGCCTTGACGGGCGCATCGCAATACCGGGCGGCTCCGGCGACCTGGCTGTGCCGGGGGCGATCAAAAACGACCGGGATTGGCGCCTGTTTCAGGAACTGGCCGTTCAGGCCGACCTGTTGTTCACGAGCGGGCGGTATCTCCGTGAGTATGAAAACGGGGAGACGCAGGAGATCCTTCAGGTCCATCAAGATCCCCGCTTCGAGGACCTTCGCAGCTGGCGGGTCGATCGAGGGTTGGCGCCCTTTCCCGATCTGGCTGTGATCAGCAAGAGCGCCGATTTCCCGATCCCGGAGGCGCTGCGCAGGGACGACCGCCGCGTCTATGTCATCACCACGCGGTCCGCCGATCCGGAGAAGCTGCGTGAGCTTGAAGGGGAGGCCGAGATCTTGTTCGCCGGAGAGGAATCCGTCGACGGGGGGGAGATGGTGCGTGAGCTCCACGCGCGCGGCTACCGCCTGATGTACAGCGCTTCCGGTCCGCAGGTGATGCGGCTGCTGATCGCTTCGAACGCACTGGACCGGCTCTATCTCACCCAGGCCGGACGCATCCTGGGCGGCGCAAAGTATGCGACGATCGTCGAAGGCGGTCTGCTCGAGCCGCCCGGCGATTTCACCCTGTTTGCGCTGTATCACGACCCCGCCGCGCTCGATGGGGTCGGGCAGCTGTTTTGCGTGTACGACCGGGAATGACCCCCGGTGTGCGGTTGCGCTAATTCTTTAAGATAAAATAAGCACATACCGATGCGTTTCCGGTTGGCGGCGACGCCATCTTGGAATACCCGGGTGAGTCCGACCTGGCCCGATCGCCAATCTTCAAAAATACATTCCTCAGGAGGCCAACCGTGTTAATTGAAGGCATTGTCAATATCAACGCCCCCCGCGACAGGGTATGGAAATCACTGACAGACGCCGAATTTGTGGCTCAGTGTGCACCCGGCGTAAAATCCATGGAAGTCGTCGTTCCGAACCAGAAGTTCCAGGTCGTCGCCGTGGTCGGGTTTGGTTCGGTCTCTTCGGAGTTCCGTACCGACGTCGAATTCCTGGAACTGGTCGAGCCGGACAGCGCCACGATCAAAGCCCACGGCAGCGGTTCGGGCAGCGCGGTCGACGTGACCGCGAAGATGGAGCTTTCCGACGCCCCGGGCGGCGCCACGCAACTTAAATGGACGGCGGATATCACGATCGTTGGGACGATCGCCAGCCTCGCAAGCCGCCTGATGGCGCCGGTCACGAAGAAGATGACGGGAGTCTTTTTCGACTGCGTGAAAGCAAAACTCGAAGCATAGATGGAACGGAAATTCAGCCTCCTCCAGCTCCTCGTCTTCACCGGCGGACTGCTCGGGCTGCTCGCCGGGATCGTGATCGGGCTGCGGCGTTTCGGCATTGCGTTGCTGTTCGCCGACGCCCCGGCCTCAGGACCCGAACCGCCATCCGGAGACGCCTTGAGCGGTCAGATCGCATTCTTTCTCGCGTTCACCGCTCCATTTTTGCTCAGCCTGGCTGTCTTGTTTTCGAAGCGGACCTCGCTGCAGGCCGTCGTCTGGCTGGGGTCGGGTTTGCTGGGGGTGGTGGGGGCGTTTTTCTCATTTTCCATCATGACCCGGATCCTCCTTCCCTTACCGGCCTTGCTGGTGTTGAGCGGAGGCGTGATCGCTTTTACCCGGCAGGAGGTGAAAAAATCCGTCCTCGTCATCGTGCTGGCCCTGGTGATGGTCTTTGCTGGGGTCACTTCATTCATCACCCTTTTCACACAGGAGAACCCGGCCTGTTGGGCGCTGGTCCGGACCGAGGGCGGGAAAGATGTTTGGGAGCCGAGTCTCCCGAGTTTGAACCCGCCGATCATCGCGGCGGAGCCCGGGACCGGTGACACGTTGGCCTGGTCGTGCAGTTCGGACGTGATCAGCCGGACGGAAGGGCTTTACAGCCTGGCGATCTGGGCTGCAGTCGCAGGCGGCCTGGCGCTGGCAGCCCGGCTGGAGGTCCTGGATTAGGGCTGCAGCGGTGTGAAGGACATCTTGGGGACGCTCGCGGATTGGTTTGCGGCCGGAGAGGCGGTCGCGCTGGCGACGGTTGTTTCGACCTGGGGTTCATCGCCGCGCGCGGTGGGGGCGAAGATGGGGATTTTGGCCGACGGCCGGATGGCGGGTTCGGTGAGCGGGGGCTGCGTGGAGGGGGCGGTGGTTGGGGCGGGCATCGAGGTCCTGCAGACGGGCCGGCCAAGACTGCTGCGTTTCGGGGTGGCGGACGAGACGGCCTGGGAGGTCGGGTTGGCGTGCGGGGGTGAGATCGATGTATTCGTGCAGCCGCTCCTTGAGCGCGACTTCACCACGCTGCGCATAGCCATGAGCGGCGGCGACTTGCTCGCCGTCCTGACGGCGATCGAGGGAGACGAGGTGCAGATCGGGAACCGCTGGTTGTGGGACGGCTCACCCGGTTCGGCGCCCGATGCTTACCTTTCCCCGGTCCGGGAAGCGCACGCCGATCGGAAATCAAGGCGGGTTGTGCTTTCGGAGGAAAAGGTCGAACTGTTCATTGAGGTCCTCGAACCAGAACCGCGCCTGATCATCGTCGGCGGGGTGCACATTTCGATCGCCCTGGCCCGGATCGCGCGAGTATTGGGTTTCCGGACGGTCGTCGTCGACCCGCGGCGGGCGTTTGGGTCTGATGAGCGATTTGGGGAGACGGCCGAACTCGTCCAGTCCTGGCCGGATGAAGCGCTCGATGCGCTGGCGATCGACCGTTCGACCGCAGTTGCGGTTCTGACCCACGATCCCAAGCTGGACGACCCGGCTTTGCTGGTCGCGCTGCGGAGTGAGGCGTTCTACGTCGGGGCGCTGGGCAGCCGGAAGACGCAGGCGCAGCGGCGCACGCGCTTGATGGAAGCCGGGTTGACCGAGGAGCAGCTTGACAGGCTGCACGGTCCGATCGGTCTGGAGATCGGGGCGCGCACGCCGGAGGAGATCGCGCTGGCGGTGATGGGGGAAATTGTTGCGAACAAGATGAAAAAATGAACCTCGCTGCGGGGCTTCACCCCGCAGCGAGGTTCATTTTTTCATTTACATGTATTCTCTGAACTGCAGCCCATACCGCTTGCGGGCCGCCAACCAGGCCTGGCGGATGATCTCGTAAACCGTTTCCGGGTCTTTCACATTGCGGATCACAAGCACGTCCTGCGTTTTATCGGCGCCCTGGATCATGATGTCCCCAATCCCCATCACGCGTTCGGTGACGTTCTGTTTCATATCGATGTCCTGGATGCGGATCAGCTCGTAATTTTCCACATCGCGCGAGACCATCCCGTAGATGATCTTGATCCGATCCGATGTGACGGCGTATTTTTCGACCAGGGATAGGTATGGCCGACCTTCCCAGAGCACTTTTTCGACGGTCTCATCATCCGGATCCATGTCCGTCGGCTGGGAGGGTGGCTGGGCCTC